>JAPSGG010000131.1 GCA_031177845.1 Chromatiales bacterium | reverse complement strand
CAAAGTCAGTAAAGATATCTACATCGGCTGGCGGACCTTCAACGGCAACTGCGCGCGATGCCACGGAGAAACTGCGGCGGGCAGCACCTTTGCACCAAGCCTGTTCGAGAGAATGGATGGCATGGTCGAGCCCGCCTTTAACGCGGTGATCACGGGCGGGCTCCAGGGACAGATGGGTGTGATGCCGGCTTTCAAAGGCGACGGAAACGTCATGCCGTATCTCGACGAGCTGTGGGCTTATTTGCACGCGTTGACGACCAAACAGATCCCGCCAGGGCGGCCGGAAGAGATGGAAACCCAGGCACAGGTGCCGGAGTACCTGCGCAAGAAGTAGGGCAAGTATAAGACGTCATGAAGATCGGCGCCCGCCGGCGCGGGCGCCAATAGTTTTTGTCATTGGTAAGGACTCTGTTGGATATGTCGAGCATTAGATCCTGCATCGATTGTGGCGCGGCTCGAATTGCCATAGCGGCTGCTCTGGCTTTCGCAACCGTTACGTCTATCGCGCCCCGCGCGAATGCAGCCGAAGAGGGCGAACGCGACGCGTTTCGCGTGTGCGCCGATCCCAACAACCTGCCGTTTTCCAACCAAGCCAAGGAGGGGTATGAAAACGAGATTGCTGCCTTGATGGCCAAAGATCTCGGCCTACCGGTGGAATATTACTGGCAGCCGCAGCAGATGGGCTTCGACCGCCTCACCCTCAAGGGCTGGAATGAAAAGGAGAAACGCTACAACTGCGACATAGTTATAGGTACCACCAGCCTGGACGTGGGTACCACAACAAAGCCATATTACGCATCGACTTATGTGTTGGTATATCCGAAGGGAGGAGACCTCGGCGATCTTGATTCCGCGCAGGAGCTGGTAGACAAAGCTAGAGATAACAGTGCGCTGCGAATAGGGGCGTTCGACGTAGGGCCAGGCGCAGCCTGGCTGCAGGAGTACGGCTTATTGCCGCAGATGGAGCCCTATCGAGGTCAGAGCGGCAGCCGTGAGGTAACACCGGCGAGAATCGTCAAAGACGTGGTCGACGGCAAGATCGACGCAGCCATCGTCTGGGGGCCGATCGCGGGTTACTACGCGCAGCAGTATGAGGATGCTAATCTGGAGGTCCTGCCCCTGGAGTCGGATGCTCGAATCAAGATGGACTATGGCATCTCGATGGGGATGCGCTATGGTGAAGATGAGTGGATGCAGACGATCGAGCGATTGATCGCCGAGAACAGAGAGGGGATCCACAACATTCTAAGGGATTACAACGTCCCGCTGGTTGAGATTCCCAAAGAGGATCTCGTTCAGGAAGATGATGACGATTAGTAGGCGCCGGCTTGAATGCGGACGATCACGCGTGCTAGCGCTGGTCCCCGCGCTCGTGCTAACCTTCGCTCCGCTTGTGTCATCCGCGCAAACCGAGAAGGACGACGAATTTTCCAAAGCGAACACTCTGCTGTTTCTCACCAATCATCTCGATGGTATCTCGGCCCCTTCGGTTCTACATTACGTTTTCGAACAGCGCGGCACGCTGGAAGATGAGTACAAGGATACGATCGGTATGATCCTGTCGGCGGGAGGAGAACAAGACAAGAAAAATATCAAATTCAAGTATTTCACCGGTGTGCGCAATCAGTATGTGGCGCCGGTTTCTAATGCGGAGGGCAATCCCATCATCACCTTGTTCCTACAGCGCGACGTCAACGAGATGGACCGGCGCACGGGTGGATCGTGGCTTTACTTTCAGAAGGTCATCAAGCTGGCGTTGGAGAACGACGCAGAGGTGAAGCCGGTCAAGTTCAAATATGACGGCCGTATGGTCGACGGAACCGAGATCAAGATCACACCCTATGAGGATGACCCGCACCGCGCCCAAATCGCACCGTACGCCGACAAGGCTTACATATTTACGCTGTCGAAAGCGGTGCCCGGAGAGGTCTACGAGTTGCGAAGCATGGTGCCGGTCAAGGAATCCTCCGGACGTGGCTCCGGGCCATTGATCGAGGAGACTCTAACGCTCAAATCGGTCGAGTCTCTGACCGGCGGTCAGGCAGCAAACTGATGGGCGGCCGCTTCGGGTCATGTGCCGCTCGATCATTCATTAGGGAAAGAGGCGGCCGGGGTCGCGCGCTGCTGCTGTGCGCATTGTTGACCGTGCCCCTTGTGGGACAAGGCGGTGAGGCGACGGTCGCAGTCGTCGACTTTGATCTGATCGATACCAGCTTGCAGGCGGATCTGATGGGCTCGGATCCGGCCGATGTGGCGCGTCTGGAGAAAACTGAGGCGCTAATACGTCGCCGACTTGATGAGTCGAAGCTGTTCGAGGTGATCGGCAACGAGGCTGCCGAGCGCATCAGCGAGCAGTTACGGGAGCATCACCTACGTCTCCACCACTGTAATACCTGTGAAATGCAGATCGGTAAGACGCTGAATACCGATTACGTGCTCGTCGGCTGGGTGCAGAAGGTCAGCAATCTGATCCTCAATCTGAATCTGGTCCTGCGCAAGGTGCCAGGCGGGGAGGACATCGTGGGTTCTTCGGTGGACATGCGTGGCAATACCGATGAGGCTTGGTCACGCGCCGCCGTCTATATATTGGAGCGAGAATTGCTCCCAGAGTATGCGGAACTGCAGAAGCAGGCGAACAATCAATAGACGGCGGTGACTTGGTAGCCGCGCGCCGCCAATCCCCGCAGCAAACCTTCCTCGCCGGCCAGGTGCAGCGCGCCGACCGCGACGAAGACATTGCCTTGCTTAAGATGCGGTTCTAGCCGTTTGAGCATCACTTCGTTGCGTTCGTCCAAAATGGTTTCCGTGAAGGTCTCGGCGATCGCCGCGTTGCGCGGCTCGAAGCGGCTGCTTACGGCGACCATGCCGGCCAAGTCCTGGTCGAGATAATGCGCGGTCAATTCCTGCGCCTGCCTTTCGATGAGTTCGCGATTGCATGCGGTATCGATGACGATCTCCCGCTGGTGTTCTAGGGGGAGGCCTTCCAGAGCCGCGACCAGTTCGTCGATGGCCTGCAACGCATGAATCGGTTTCCCTTGCATCCTCGCCATAGCCACCAGCAGTTGATCGAGTGTTGGACCGCCCGTGGGTTTGGGTCTGGCAAGCACCGTAAATGTCGCCCACGGCTTAAGCTTTAGCGCGGTTTCCCGGTCGAATCCATACTGCGACAGTAGATCCAGAAGCCGCGATCGAAATGGTTGCCCGAATAGCGACTCCAGATTCGGAGCGCTTACCGAGAACATGCTTTGCTGGTAATACGCCATGGCCTGTTGATCGAGCACGGTCTCGGTAACAAAGCGATCAGCCTTCGCCAAGGCGAGCGCCACGGCCGGGGGTAGCCGCGTGATCTGCCGATTGGACAGATGCATGGTGCCGAATAAATAGCTTGCAGAGGCGCCGGGACGCTCGATCTTCCAGAGCATGCCCTTGGCGTAAGGTCCAGACGCGTTCGAATCATCAACTGCGCTCTCTTTGAGCGCTTGCTGCGGCGGGCAGACGTCCGATTGGGCCATAACGCCCAGCGGCAGCAGGCTGCACAGCAACCCCGCAGCGCGCGCGATCATCTTTCGGCGTAAATTCACGGCACTGGTTCGACCGCAAAGTCCAAGATCTCGCGCAGCTTCTCATTGATCCTGCGTGAGAACGCGTTGACGCGTGGATCATGGAAGTCTTCGGGCAAGCGGGTGGTGCTGACACTGATCCGGTCGCCGTGATCGTACACGGCGATGCGGCAAGGCATATGCGTGATGAAAACTGGGTCGAGCTCCAGCGCCTCCTGGGCATCGGTCAAATTGCAGAAGTGGATGACCATGGCCTGCGGGAAATCCTCGACTCCCCGCTTGCGGATACCCCGGCCGATATCGTTGCGGGCGGTGATCCGAAAGTTGCGTTGTGTGATCGCGAATTCCAGATCGAAAAGGACATCTGCAAAGGTCTTGTCACGGACTTCGCGCTGAATGATCTCCGTACCGGCATGCGCGCCCGTCGGCAACCATGTGAACACACAAAGCGCACCGACGATCGAAAAGTGCACGAGCCCCCAGTGGCCGCGCACTAGCACGCTGCCAAAAACCAGCGAGCGCCGCGTCGCAGAGGTTAGGTGCGAACGCACCGAACGACGGTACATGGGGGCGCACCCTGGGCTTGCGAGTGCTGCTGGAAGCAGAGCACGCAAGCGCCGCATCGTTCTTCAAACATGCACATGCTTGAGCAACGGCACGTAGGCCGAGCTGTTGGGCGACTGGAGATAGACCACGTATGGCCTTTTACACCATCTTTTCAGGGCCGACAACGCTGTTTGAGCCACATGGACGGCAGACCATGAGAGGGATTACCGGCGCGCGCGGTCTCCACAACGATGCAGACCGCACTGGAGACTGCGCCAGGCTGTTCGAGTGGGATGTAATGGCCACTATAGTGAGCGATCAGATGCACTGCTCGATCGTTGCGGCGCACGAGGTCTTCCTGCATATCCCGCCAGATCGCCTCCTTGAGATCCCCCTCGGCAGTTTCTGGCCATACCCGTTCGCCACGCGTAACAACGACCGTGGGCACTTCTGGCAGCCACTCGTTGTGCGCCACCTGCGCCGCGCTCTGGCGAAAGGCCGCCAACTCGCGGGTGATGGCGACGTACGTAGCCGTTGTAGACATCAGCGCCAGCGCGACCGGTTTGAGCTCCTGCGGGAGTTCAGCCGGCACGGTGGGCTGCGTGTACATCACGAAGCGGCCCCGCGGCGCTAAGCTCGGTCCGGAACTCACTCTCTCGAGGCGTTCGAACTGCTGCTCGTGCGACGCGTCCACCAGCACCAGGCCGGCGGTTTCCTCCGGGTACGCGTTCGCAAATAGCCGGATGTTGAACCCGCCAAAGGAATGACCCACCAAGACATATGGGCCCGGTATGCCGGCTGCATGCAGCAGCATATGCAATTCGCTCATTAAATTGACGCTTGTTCGTGGTCCGAAGCCGCTATCGCTCCAACCGTAACCCGAGCGATCATAGGTGCACGCACGCGTATATTTGGCGACCTCGGGCTGTATGAGCGCCCAGTCCAGCGAAGTACCCCCCAGCCCGGAGTCCATCACCACGGTGGGATGGCCTTCGCCCATGCAATTGATATGCATGTAGTGGTCGCGCACGAAGACCAATTTGCCCGGCGCAGGATAAGCCTGGGTCGAGCCCGTCGCACCTGTCGATAGCGGCGCCATCGACAGCATCACTAATGCGCTCGCGGCATATCTAATGAACTTCATGAAAGCTTCTTACCCGTGGATGATCATTGCGACCTTCAGCGCTCATACAAGTTGGCGGTCAGCGATGTCAAGGAATAACCGATGTGCGGGAGCAAAGTGCAGACTAGCGCCACATGGCCTACGCACATTCGATGCCGGCCAGCCTTGCACACCGACGTTGCACAGTGTCTAATCCTTCGAAGCGAGGTTACAAAGCGTTCATTGGAGCACAGGAGTATGGACTTGACGGCAACGATCGCCGCTTTATTGAGCTGGGCAGTCACTCTGTCCGGCTACCCGGAACCCGCGCAACTTCCCGTGCTTGAATACAAGCTCCATTCATTCTTTGTCGAGGAGGCTTGTGGCGGGCAAGAGTGCAAAGCCATCGGCTGGTATAACGACGCGGGCGTGGTCTACCTCGACGCGCGCCTGCGAGATAAGGATGACGGGTTCGTGCGCAGCCTGATGGTGCATGAATTCGTGCACTAC
>JAPSGG010000130.1 GCA_031177845.1 Chromatiales bacterium | reverse complement strand
TACTCTTGTCTCGTGTTTCTTCAGACTTCATTGAGATCACTCTTGGTTACTTTGGGAACTGTTGCACCTGGCGCCTTATACCCATCGCCCTCTCTGGTCTGCGGTACAGCTAACTTCACGTATGCGCAAGTTCGACGCAGTGGTACGGTTCACCGAGATGGAGGCGCATGTTGCCGGAGCCGCTTCGACACGGTCATCAAGTTGCGAGCGGAAAAAGAGTCCTGAGGAACTCGCTACGGGCCAATGCATTAAAAGCGGTACCAACTGGCGCGCCGTAACTAAAGCACTCTCTATGCCAAGCCAGAATGCAGTTCCGGCAAGACAGTCATGTCTCCCAATCCTCTGCCAGCTCGAACTCAGGTGACATATCTTCCTATGGCATCTTCGAAGTCGAGAACCAATGAGGCGGGTACACTGAGAGATCTATGTCGGTTGCCAGCAGGTTGGATATTGTCTCGCCTGCCTAGTCATCTGAGTGATTCTTGTCGGCAAGCTTCTTGCGATTCCTGGTACCCTGCCCAAATGGGGGGCACTTCGGGATAACCCGTCGGAATACGGCATCGGTTCCCTTGAGTTTGTCGATCACCTTGATTTCGTGAGGCGGTAATCGATAAGCAAGTTAGCGATACTAGCCGTAGGATTGCTTGCTGCCTGCATGCCCTCGGTGGCTGTAGCAGCGACCGGATAGCACCTGCTCGTATCGTGCGATAGTGATCCAATTGAAGACCGGCTTGACGAGGCAAACGTCAGCGCCTGTCAATCCCTAATTGAGGCGGTGTTCGTCACGCATGAGAGGATGGTCCAGATTGGTGGAGCTATACCTTATTTTCTGTCTCCCCTACGAAGTGACGACTTCGCAGGCCCGAATGGTCTTCGTGGCGTGGGCACGTAGCCACCCAGAGAATCTCCACTTACAAGCATCCGATGATCTGATCGCCCCTTTGCACACTACTATCCCTGCCAGCAGTAGACTCCCTAAAGCACCGTTCACCTGCAGCACCTGACCCCCCCTCGGGCGGGGTTTCTTTTGTTCGTTTCACCGTGTCCTTTTTGGACTAAAAGCGGTACTTATTGCGGTACATTAATTACGACACATGGCGCGTATTTATGTAAAACAATCACTTAATCGCCTGATGTGTCTCCTCTGGCAGGCTGACCACAGAGTACAGCGCACGCAGAATTAGATGCTCCTTCTAATTCGTTGATGGATCGGCCGGATAAACCAACAGAGTTCTCCTAGACAGGATATTCATCCCTCAGATTCTCAACGACCAGCCAGTACCCTATGGGGAATTGCGGCCTTTTCGGTCTAGCCATTTTACGCGACACTCCTTTAATTCAGCCCGTATCCTTCCCCCGCCGCATGACGCCGCCCTGCTCGGCAGCGCCGCCGCCGAAGGTAAACGGCTGGGAGAGATAGTCCGGTGGCGATTCACCCAGTAGCCGGTATAAGTAGATCAGGTTACGGCGGTACAGGCGGTCGAAGTCGCGTACGGCAGCCACCGGGTTGTGAGGCCCGAACCACCAGAATCCATCTGAGCCCTCACAGATCGCCAGCTGTCGCTCGGCACGTTGAACTTGCGCGGCCTCGAGACGCCCTGATGCCATAGCTCGATCAAAGCAGCGCTTCGCGTCCCCCAGCATATCCCAGGCGCGGTTTTTGTCCGGATCGCCAATCCAGGTCGCCAGCGTGCCATGCACCCAACTGCCGGCGACCAATCGGGTCAGCTCGGCGGGTGCCGCACCGTCTTTCAGAAACTTCGAATAAGTGGTGAGTTCGAGCCGCGGGTGCGCGGACAGCTTCTTGTACAAGCCGTGCAGAAAATAGTAACCGTTCTCCGGATAGTGATCCCAGGCGTTCTCACCATCGAGAATAATGGACACGATGCTGGCCCGGCCCGCTTGAGTCGTCGCGATAGTCTCTAGGCGATGCATTAGGTTGGCGACCGCATCGTCCGCATGCCAGTGGGAATAGGAAAAGCCAATCAGGTCCGACAGGGTATCGTCGCGAAAGAAAGCGACGACCGATGTATCTCGCAAGCGGTAAGGGCGATAAGGCGCTCCCTCGCTCGTATCGCGCGCGGCCGCCAAGCTGTTACGCAGCACGTTCTCGCCGCTCGCAACCCAGCCAAAGCCCGATTCCGCTAGCAGCTTGAGACTGGCTTCGCTTATCGCCCCCTCCGAAGGCCAGCAGCCTTTGGGATCGAACCCGAAATGCTGTCTAAAGATTGCGATAGCCTGCTCAATATGCCAGCGCGCACGCTCCGATCCGCCGGGATATGCCTTGAGTTCCGGCAGTAGAACATTCGGCATGGCCTCCCGCGCAATTTGGATATCCAGCAGGAGCGGCAGGATGGGGTGCGCATAAGGTGTCACCGACAGTTCCGCCCTGCCCTGCTCCGCCAGACGGCGGTAGCGGCCCGTGATGGATGCCATCAGCTCGCCGATAATGGACAACAGCTCGCGCCGCTCTTGTAGCGAGTATGCCGTGCGCCGAGCGATCAGCCGCTTGACGCGCAGATCGCCACGGCGCACGGTCTCGCCCATCCAGGCCAAGTGATGCCAGACCAGCAGGTCAACCAGGAACTGATCGTGCAGATACCTAACCGCATCTAGCTGATCGCCCACTTGGGCGGCCAGATCCGCGAGCCGCTTGTAGGGAGCAAAACGCTTGATCAGCCGTTCCTCGTGGCCGCGCAGACAGCCTTTGATCAGATCCAGGCGTGCTCCTGGTTCTATTGGGAAAGAAGGCGCGATGAGCGCCGCCAGCATGGGGTCGCGCAGCTCGGCGCCGCTCTCAAGATGCGCCTGGATCTGCCGCGCGTACTCCTCGATTTGCTCCAGCAGTACGGGCGAGAAGTTGACGACGGCCCTGGCCTCCGGCAGCGCTTCCAGATGCGCCGCCATATCCACGTAGTCCTTAATGCCGTGTAGGTAGGTCCAGGGCAGGCGGTAATGGCCGGTTTCCGCGTCGCGGTACTCCGGCTGGTGCATGTGCCAGCACAGCACAACCTTCAGGCGTTGTTCAGCGGCCATGAACCGCGCGATTCCCCAGCATCTCGGGCACCACCAATACCACTCCATTAGGCGTGACGTGGAACCGCTGCTTATCTTCCTCGTGATTCTCGCCGATGATCATCCCGGAGGGGATGCGACAGCTTTCGTCGATGACTGTGCGGCGGATGCGGCATCCCTCGCCGACCACGACGCTGGGCAGGATCACGGACTCTTCAATCAGGGTGTGAGGATTTACGTGCACGTTGGAAAACAGGAGCGAGCGACGCACCACGGCGCCAGAGATGATGCAGCCGCCGGAGACCATCGAATTCACTGCCGTGCCGCGACGTGTATCGTCATCGAACACGAACTTGGCCGGCGGCGCCTGTTGCTGGTACGTCCAGATGGGCCACTTGTCGTCGTAGAGGTTCAACTCGGGGAGTATGTCAATCAATTCGAGATTCGCCTCCCAAAACGCATCCACGGTGCCCACATCGCGCCAGTAGGCTTGGCGGCCGCTCTGCACGTCACGGAACGGATAGGCGAAGGCGCGATAATCGCGGATCACCGCCGGAATCACATCTTTGCCGAAATCGTGATTCGAAGTTTTATCTTCGGCGTCCCTAGTAAGTTGCTCTACCAGAAAATCGGTGTTGGCGGCGTAGATGCCCATGGATGCCAACGCCAAGTCGTCATTGCCCGGGATCGGCTCGGGATTCTCGGGCTTCTCCATGAATGCCTTGATTCTTCCTTCCGTGTCGATGTGCATGACGCCAAAAGCGCGCGCCTTCTCCCGCGGTACCTCGATGCAGCCCACCGTAAGATTAGCGCCGCTTTCCACGTGTGCCGCAATCATCGGGCCGTAGTCCATCTTGTAGACGTGATCGCCCGCCAGGATGAGCACGTAGATCGGATGGTGGGAGCGGATGATATCCAGGTTCTGATAGACCGCATCGGCGGTCCCTGCGTACCAAGAGGTATCGATACGCTGCTGTGCTGGCAGCAGTTCGACGAACTCGCCAAACTCGCCGCGCAGAAAGCTCCAGCCGCGCTGAATGTGGAGGATCAATGAATGAGCCTTGTACTGGGTCAATACCCCGATGCGGCGGATGCCTGAGTTGATGCAGTTGGATAGTGGAAAATCAATGATACGGAATTTGCCGCCGAACGGCACCGCCGGTTTCGCGCGCCAGTTGGTCAATGCATCCAGCCGCGTGCCGCGTCCGCCGGCCAGGATAAGCGCCAGTGTGTCGCGAGTCAGGCGGCTGACGTATCTGGGCGAGCGTTGTAGTTTCATGACAAGGCGTTCCTATTCACGCGTGACAGCCGCCGCGTGGAGCGCGTTATGATTGTGCCGACAGATATGGTTTGATACCACAAGTTAGCCATAGAGCAAAGCCCATGTCTCTGAGGCTCTGGGTCGTTCTCTCCGCGCTCGCGTCGCTTGATACGACCACCGCGGCCTTCGCAAGGATAATTTGCGCAGCTTGAATATCCTGTACGCCAGCAGCGAGCTCTATCCGCTGATTAAAACAGGCGGCCTGGCGGATGTGTCGGCGAGTCTGCCCGCGGCGCTACAGGGTCTGGGGCAGGCGGTGAAAGTCATGCTGCCCGCCTATCGCGATGCGCTTGAAGCTACCAAAGGCATTGAGTCCATCGTGGCGTTGCAACTCGCAGGCCAGGCCGTCCGCCTGCTGCGCACCATATTGCCTGAATCAGGCCTGGAGGTTTGGCTGGTCGAAGCGGCGTTGTTTGACCGCCCCGGCAATCCCTATTTGGCCCCGGACAGTACGCCCTGGCGCGACAATGCCGCACGCTTTGCCCTGTTCTGCCGTGCGATTGCGGCCGTGGCCCTGGGGCGCGCCGAGCTGTCGTGGCGACCCCATGTCGTTCACTGCCACGACTGGCAGACCGCGCTCGTCGCCCCCTTGCTGGCGGCTGAGCCGCAGCGGCCCGCGATCGTTTACACCATTCATAATCTCTCCTATCAGGGTGTGTTTCCTGGTGTCGTATTCGCTGAACTGGGCTTGCCTGCGTGGCTATGGTCTTCGGAGGCGTTGGAATTCTTTGGTCAGTTATCGTTCATGAAGGGAGGCCTGATCTACGCCGACCGGATCAATGCCGTCAGCCCGGGCTATGCGCGCGAAATCCAAACTCCGGAGTTCGGTTGTGGACTGGATGGACTGCTGAGCCGGCGGCGGACAGTGCTGTCAGGCATTATTAACGGGATCGATACCGACGCTTGGGACCCGGCGCGGGATCCGTTGCTAGTCCAGAATTACGACCGAGACAATCTGGAGAACAAGCAGCCAAACAAGGCCGCGCTGCAATGCGCATTCGAGTTGCCGCGGCGCGACGACGTGGCCCTGATCGGCATGATTGGACGGCTGGTGGAGCAAAAGGGCGTCGATTTGTTACTCGACGCCCTGCCTGAGTTAGTCGCGCTCCCCGTTCAAATCGTGCTGCTCGGAACCGGCCAATCCGAATATGAAAACGCGCTGCGGCAGTGGTCGCAACGAGAGCCAGATCAGCTCGGGGTACTTCTCGGCTATGATGAAAAGCTGGCCCACCGTATCGAGGCCGGCGCGGACATATTTCTGATGCCATCGCGCTTTGAGCCCTGCGGCCTCAACCAGATGTACAGCCAGCGCTACGGCACCATCCCCATCGTACGGCGCACTGGCGGCTTGCAGGATACCGTCATCGACGCGAATCCGGAAGCGCTCGCGAACA
>JAPSGG010000129.1 GCA_031177845.1 Chromatiales bacterium | reverse complement strand
GAACCTCTGGACAAGTCAGAGATTCCCGTGGTACAGGGGTGAGCCGGATTCAGAGCAGCGTCCAGTGAACGGTGCGTCCGGCGATCGGGGTGGCCATGGAGGGACAACCCGGGACTTGCCAGCGGAGCAGGATCGCGCAGCGCCACAGGTGTGGCCTTCAATGGCTATAAGCCATCGCAGATGCAGCAAAGCCCATGTCCAAAACCATGGCCACACTTGTTGCCTTGCATGGCTTGAGCGAGGCCCCGGATGGACTTGTTCAATGCTTTCCTAACTAGAGTACTGGAAAACTCCCTTCATTCCTGCGCGGGCGGGAGGCGCCGCCTCAAGCGCTTAACGTGATCATCTCCGCGGTTTCGGCCGCAACGACGCGGTCGCGGCCCTGCTCCTTGGCGCGGTACAGGGCCGCGTCTGCCGCGCGGATCATGTCCTCGGCGCCCTCTCCATGCACCTTGAAGGCGGCGACTCCGAAGGATGCGGTGATTAATCCTAGCGACTGTCCGTGGTGTTCAACCTTCAGAGCGTGGACTGACTGGCGCAACTGTTCGGCACGTTCCACTGCAACCTCCAGCGGCGCTTCCGGCAGGATGAGCATGAATTCTTCTCCGCCGTAACGGCAGGCAATGTCTTCACCGCGGCTGCGGCTTTTAAGCAGGCGGCCGAACTCGGCTAATACCGCATCGCCCGCCTCGTGCCCGAAGGTATCATTGAACCGCTTGAAGTGATCGATGTCGAGCATGACGATGCCGATGGCTTGCCCGTGGCGATGAGCATGGCTGATCTCCCGTTGCAGCGAGGCCTCCATGTATCGCCGATTGAACAGGCCGGTCAGAGGATCGCGAACCGACTGCGCGCGCAGAGTCTCTTGCAGCTTCAGATTCGACAGGGCCAGCCCGATCTGTTCGGATACCGTGCGCGCCAGGTCCTGCATGTCTTCGGTCAGCATGCTGGTCTGATTGGATCTTAGATACATGACGCCCAATGCCTCGCCGTGCGCGATCATCGGAACGCACAGGCGCACGACAGGCGATCCACGGTTCGCCGGTTCCCGCCTCAACGTTTCTCCCATACCATCGGCCGGCATGGCATGGGCGCACACGGGATCGAGCTGGCTATCTTCGACCAAGTGCATCCGCCCACGCCGCAGAGCCCAGCAGTCGTCGGGCGCAAACACGCTCCGGCCGGCCGCACCTGTGGGACCGCCCCAGGTCACGACCGCCTCGACCGCGTTCTGTGGGCTGTTGATCAGGCATACCGCGCCCGCCACCTCCGGCAACAGTTGAGGTACCATTTTCTCGATCACGATGTGGGCCTCATGCGGCGCGCGGCAGCTTTGCAGCAATTCCACCATCTTGCCGCTGAGTTTGATATCCCGCGTGAGCTGTCGCATCTTGTGCAACGAGGATGCGATCTCGGCCGTGGCCGCCTCCCGGTGCACGTTCTCGCGCCGGATGAACAGAAACACGAAGAGTAGGACCAGGATCGTCGTGGCGACGCCTGAACCACCGACGGCGAGTGTCCCGCGCACTGCTTTGTCCGCAGCCTCAGTCCGGATTTCTAGGGCACGCCTTGCGTCCTCTGCCATGGCGGCGAGCAGTTGACGCAGTTCATTGGCCACTGCCTCGCCCCGTCCAGTGAGCACCATCTCGCGCGCGGCCTCAAGCCCGTCATCCCGGCGAGAGGCGATCGTGGCCGCGGCCGAGGCGAGATGCTCTTCAATCTTGCTTCTGATCTGCGGCAGGCGTCGTTGCTGTGAAGGATTGTCCACGATCAGCCGTGCAAGCCGTTCGAGGCCCTCGTCAATGCGCGTCAACGCGACGTGATAGGGCGCCAGAAATTCCTCCTGTCCGGTGAGAACGTAGCCCCGTTGCCCGCCGGAGATGTCGCCCAGGCTCGCGAGGGTGTCGCTGAGCGTTTCCAGAATTTCGTGCGTAGCATTTATCAAATGAGAATTCTCGATAAGGTCCTGGATGCTCCGATAGGCGATGCCGCTGATTAAGATGGCAATTGCAGCAATGACGGCAAACCATCTTAATACAGGGTCGCGAAATTCAATGATCATGTCAGTGGATGTCGTTTATGGATTACGAGAAGATCTTTATTCGCAAGTCTCGCTGCAATCCAAGCTGACGTGGCGAGGCTGGAAATCGGGCGGAATTAGACCATCAGCTTCCGCACGTCCCAATACCAGTCATCGGTGGAATTCGCCATTCCATCCCCTTATCGTTGCAGTCTCGTTCAAAGAATGCCTATAAATCGTTGATAATGCGGGCTATCCTATGACCGTATGCCCATCGCTTGCGAGTCGCCCATGCCAAGACCTCCAACGCCTCTCGTCCGCCTCGCCGTACTGCCGGCTGCCTTGCTTGTTCTGTCGGCTATCGCTGGCGCGCGCGAAATTAACGTCCCCGTGCGGTTCGACAATGAGCTGATCCGCCATTATCTGCTTCTGCGAGCCTACACCGACGTGGGCACCACGGCCCGCGTGTGGGATGACGGTAGCGGCTGCAACTATCTGGTGCTGAGCAATCCCAAGGTGCACGCTCAGGGTGGCCTGGTGCGTGTGCGAAGCCAAGGCAAGGCCCTCGTTGGCACCTTGGTTGCGGACCGCTGCCTGCCACTCTTGGAGTGGTCTGGCTTCGTGGAGGTATTAGAAGAACCAGTCTTGAGCCCGCACCCGGGCGTGGTGGAATTCCGGGTGGTCGATTCCAAACTCTACGGACTGGATGGTGAGGCCCCCGGGGTGGCCGGCACGCTCTGGGAGTGGATGAAAAGCTATGTTCACCCGCGCCTAGAGCGTCTAAGGCTGGATTTGAATCCGGCTTTTGCCGAAGTCAGATCCCTGCTGCCCGTTCTATTTCCGGGCGACGAGGCGCGCGCACAGGATATCCTGGACTCGGTCGCGCTTGCAGGGGTCGAGGCCGATCAAGGCCGCGTCACGCTGGCGGTGCGGCTAGACGTGCCGGAGGAGATCGTCGCGGCACCCGCTCCGCTGAAGGCGGAGCCGGCGCTAACGGCCGAAGAATTGCAGCGTTGGACCGATACTGTTTACACCTGGGATGCGTTTCTGACACTGTTGATCAAGCGCGCGAGCGCGGATGCGTCGCCGGCGCTGCGCACGGCGTTGCTCGAGGTGTTGCTGAATACGCGTCGGGATATCCTCGGTGTACTCATCTCGCCGCCGGCCGCTGGGGCCGACCCGCTGCGTGCGCTGTTCATGGAGTCCTGGTCGCAGTTAGGGCCTATACTTCGCGCGGAGAGCAACAGCCTGCCGGCCACATCCGCGCTGCATTGGCTCAGCTTCATCACCGCGACCGACGCGCTGCGGGGCATCGACGAACTTGCACCCAATCTAGGCTTTACGCTCTCGGCGGATGCCCTGCGGCGCCTGGCGCGAATTGCCCTTCCGGACCTCCCGGCGGATGCACTCGAATACAGCATGGATGTGGATCCGGACTTGCGCCGGGCGCTGGGGTTCGGCGAGCCCATAGCGCCGCCACGCGGGACGCTGGGTGTCCATCTGAGCAGTTTTTTTTTGATAGGAGCGGCCCAGGCCGCCGACACTTACGATGAGCTGGTCACAGAACTCACGGGCTGGCTTCCCACGCTGAACACGCTGGATGAGTATCTGCCCATGGTGGGTGAGCTGTTGGATTACGTCGCCGAGGGCGTACTGAACGAGGGCGAGCTGGCGTCCCGATATCACGAGCTTTTTCGGCCACTGGTGCTCGCCACCGCTTGGCAGGAGAGCTGTTGGCGGCAGTTCGTGGGGCGGAGCGGCAAGTTCGTTCCGATCAGATCTGGCACCGGCTCCATTGGTATCATGCAGGTCAACCAGCACGTGTGGCGCGGATTCTACGATATCAACGGACTTCACTGGGATATTGGTTATAACGCGCGCGCGGGCGCCGAGATTCTGCATCACTATCTCGTGGACTATGCGATCGCGAAAGACGAGCACATTAAGACCGGCGACATCCAGAACCTGGCGCGCGCCACCTACGCCATGTACAACGGCGGTCCTAGCCAAATGCCGCGCTATCGCAACAACGACGCGCCGGACTCGCTGCAAGCCATCGATCGGGCTTTCTGGGAAAAGTATCAAGCCATAAAGTTGCAGGCGGCAGACACGCTCGCCGTAGCTCAGTGTTGGCCGAAGTGAAGACGCAGCCCTAGTATACGCACAAGGCCAGTTGTGATCCGCCGTAGAATCGATGGAGCGCAATCCCCTCTACGCCGACGTCGGATTGGCTCAGCCGGCTGCGATTAATCGCCGAACAGCTTATCAAAGGCCTTAGCGACCACGCGGTCACGGCGCTGTCTGCATTCTCATCCACCTTGTTGTTGGCACGCTGCTGCTGCCGTTCCGCCTTAACGCCGAAGAGCCCGCCGAAAAGGCCTTCAGATTCGCCCTCGATTGTTGCCGCGCCCGCGGTGTCAGCAGGTGCAGCTTGCGTTGCGGCATCCGGGTCTACTCCCTGATCCAGAGGCAGCTGCATTACGGGTCCCGGCAGCGCGAACCGATCTACCGAAAGCTTCGTTTGCTGAAACGCGGTAAGCCGAGAACGGTTGCCAATTCGCAGCCATCCCATCTTCTTGTTAGAGATGAGGCTGATCAGCTCCTCCTGGCCCGTGCTGCTGACGCCCGACGTCTTCACCACATCAATCATGTGCGCCCAGGCTTGCATCAGATCCAGGGCTCTTGGATCGCCGCTCAATACGATGTCATCGGTGCGCTCGCGGCCTTGACCATCACGCCAGGTCAGCTTATAGATCTCTCCAGGGATGCCCGCTAGGATCTCTTTGCCGCCAAGTCCTTCCAGGCTCACGACGTCCTTCATCTCATCCGCGCCCATCGACGTTGAAGCCTGGTTGACCCCATCCGACTGCGCCATCGCGCTCAGGTCCATGACGATGGGCACCCCAGCGGTGGTGATTACCATATAAGCCCTGCCGTCGCGGATCAGCATATAGCCGCTTCTCTCGATGTCCATGCGGGTCATCCGCCCAGTCGCTGCCCGCCAGAATTCCAGCGTCAACGTGACCTGGTGCTTGCCCGCGTCACCCTGCGCACTCACCTGAGCGGTGAAATCGGCGCTCGCGGCGCCGCTGGCAAGGATAGTAGCGGCCACCAGACTGTGGATCTTGACTAGATGATTATTCATGACTGTTTGATGGGACGAGCCCCCTCCGGTTGTGAATCTGATGCCCTGTCCGCATATCGCTGTTGGTGTGGGTCAAGTCGCGCCAAATATCCTCTTAGCCGCCATTAGCTGGCAAGTTACCGTTTTTGTGTTAGCCCGCCTGCAGGGCTATGATTCACTGTCCTGAGGCTTTGTTATCTATTCAATGACTGGAAAGACGCTCTACGACAAGGTGTGGGACGCACACGTGGTGCGCACGGGCGAGGACGGCAACGCGCTCTTGTATATCGACCGGCATCTGGTGCACGAGGTAACCTCGCCGCAGGCCTTCGAAGGCTTGCGCTTGGCGGGGCGCAAACCGTGGCGCATCGGCGCCATCTTGGCGGTGGCAGACCATAATGTGCCCACCAGGAATCGCGGCCGCGGCATCAGTGATCCGGTCTCGCGCCTTCAAGTGCAGACGCTGGACGCCAACTGCGCCGAGCACAAAATTACACTGTTCGCGCTGGGCGATCCGCGCCAGGGTATCGTGCACATGGTCGGCCCAGAACAGGGTTTCACTCTGCCGGGCACGATTGTGGTCTGCGGAGACTCACATACCTCCACAC
>JAPSGG010000128.1 GCA_031177845.1 Chromatiales bacterium | reverse complement strand
GGCAAAGCATCGACACAGGCCCGGCAAAGATCGAGGTCGTCGTGCCCTCTGGACTCGCACAATAGACAGGTTGGCGGGTAAAGGAATGCAGTTAATTCTCTAAGCCATCGGTAAGCCATGCGAGCCCCTATCGGTTGACAGCCCCAATGCGGCCGATAGACTGGCAGGTGCTGCCTATATTCTCCTAGCAAGAACAATCGCCCTGCAAATCACCCTGCCCAGGACAGCCGAGATGAGTCAGTCCATACTCACGCGAAGTGCGCCCCGTCAAACATCCATTCGCCATGACTGGCAGCTTGATGAGATCGAGGCGCTGCTGTCGCTGCCGTTTAATGATCTGCTCTTCATGGCCCACGGCGTTCATCGGGAATATCACGATCCGAACGCCGTGCAGATCAGCACTTTGCTTTCAATCAAGACCGGCGGCTGCCCGGAGGACTGCGCGTATTGTCCGCAGAGCGCGCGCCATGACACGGGCTTACAACGCGAGCGGCTGTTGCCGCTGGACGATGTGATCGCCGCGGCGCGCAAGGCCAGGGCCGCGGGCGCCTCGCGCTTCTGTATAGGCGCGGCGTGGCGCAACCCGACCGACAAGCAATTGGATAAGGTGCTGGACATGATTGTGGCCGTTAAGGCAGAGGGTCTGGAGACCTGCGCGACCCTAGGGATGCTGAGTGCCGGCCAGGCGCGTCGATTGCGTGCGGCCGGACTCGACTATTACAACCATAATCTCGATACCTCGCCGGAGTATTACGGCAAGATCATCACGACGCGCGTGTATCGGGATCGGCTGGACACGCTCGCCTACGTGCGCGACGCCGGCATGCACGTCTGCTGCGGCGGGATTCTGGGCATGGGCGAGACCCGCCGTGATCGCGCCGGATTATTGCAACAGCTTGCAAACCTGCCAGAGCATCCCGAATCGGTACCCATCAACATGCTCGTGCAGGTCGAGGGCACGCCGCTATATGGAGCCGAAAAACTGGACCCACTGGAATTCGTGCGCACCGTTGCAACCGCCCGCATCCTCATGCCGAAGTCTATCGTGCGCCTATCCGCTGGTCGCGACGCCATGAGCGACGAGACGCAGACACTGTGCTTTTTTGCCGGCGCCAACTCGGTATTCTATGGCGAGAAATTGCTGACGACTCCAAACCCGGACGTGGACCAGGACCGGTGGCTCTTCGAGCGATTGGGCTTGAACGCGTTAAGCCTCCATGAGGCGGCGTTCTCCGTGGAGAAGATCAATGACGCTCCCTCCCGAAGACCTTGAAGAACTGCAATACGCGAAGGCGCTGCTCGAAAATCCGAGTCTCGCCGCCAAGATCGCGCACGCTGTGGGGGCACCCATCGAGAAGGGCATGCAACTGCTCCCAGCTTCGGCATCAGAGGTCATTAATCACTCGACCCGGGCGGCACTCGACAAGGCTCTGCAACTCGCCATTACGAGCTTGGATGATCGACATGTTCGGCCCTCGTCTAACTTCCTGCACAAGATGATCGTCGCCGGCACGGGCGCCGGCGGCGGTGCGTTTGGTCTTGCGGGTCTTCCGGTGGAACTGCCGATCTCCACGCTGGTGATGTTGCGGTCTATCGCTGATGTTGCACGCAGCGAGGGCGAGCTGATCAGATCCCCGGAAGCCAAGCTTGCGTGCATCGAGGTCTTTGCACTCGGTGGTCAGTCAAAGTCAGATGATGCTACAGAGACGGGCTACTTCGCGGTGCGCGCGGCACTTCAGCGTGTCGTATCCGACGCGGCGAGATACATCTCCGAACGGGGCCTCGCGCAGAAAGGAGCGCCGGTAATAGTAAGACTCATCACGCAGGTCGCCTCCCGCTTCGGCATCGTCGTTTCCGAGAAGGTCGCAGCCCAGGCGGTACCGATAATCGGAGCGGCCGGCGGGGCGATCGTCAACTGGCTATTCATCGACCATTATCAGGATATTGCGCGCGGTCATTTTATCATTCGCAGGCTGGAACGCAGCCACAGTCCGGATGTGATCAGAGACGTATACAAGACCCTGTAACACAGTGACTACTGTCGTTCGCCGTCGACTGCTTCCGGCTAGTCGCTTGGGGGATTCGGCTGCTTCTAACCTCCGTTGTAGGATTCAAGCGTGAAGGACCTGCGCCCGCCGCTTGAGAGGCGCCGCACCGATCAACTCTATCGTACCCGCCGCGTTGCAGAGGGTCCGCAGGGGGCGGAGCGAGTCATCGACGGCAAGCAGGTTGTCTCGTTCTGCAGTAACGACTATCTAGGGCTGGCGAATCATCCGGCAGTCATCGCCGCCTTCACGAAGGCTGCGGATGAATATGGTATCGGCAGCGGCGCCGCGCACCTGATCAATGGCCACACGCGCGCGCACCATGCGTTGGAAGAGGAACTCGCCGAGTTCACCGGCCGCGAACGCGCGTTATTATTCTCGACCGGCTACATGGCGAATCTGGGTGTCGTCTCAGCCTTGCTCGGGCGCGGCGACGCGGTATTCGAAGACCGGCTCAACCATGCCTCGCTGCTGGACGCGGGCCTGCTGAGCGGCGCGCGTTTTGTACGTTACCCGCATCGTGACGTTGATGAGCTACAGCGAAAGCTCGCCACCCGGACACGGGGCGAAAAGCTGATTCTGAGCGATGGTGTATTCAGCATGGAAGGCGATATCGCGCCCATTGGCGAACTCGCGGATGTCGCCGCCAACTACGACGCATGGCTGATGATCGACGACGCACATGGCTTCGGCGTCCTGGGTGAAAGCGGGCGCGGCGCCTTGGAGCACCTACACGTGAACAGTCATTCCGTTCCGATATTGGTGGGCACGCTCGGCAAAGCGCTGGGCACCTTTGGCGCGTTTGTCGCCGGTAGCGAAGCGCTCATCGAAATGCTCATCCAGCAGGCGCGCACTTACATCTACACCACCGCCCCGCCGCCCGCACTGGCCGAAGCCACGCGCGCCGCACTGCGCGTCTCGCGGAATGAAGCTTGGCGCCGGGATAAGATGCGCGCGCTTATCGAGCGCTTTCGAAGCGGCGCGGAACAACTGGGCCTGTCTTTAATGTCGTCCGAAACACCGATTCAGCCTGTACTCATCGGCGATGCGGTGAAAGCCAAGGCTATAAGCGATGCTTTGTTCGAGGAAGGTTTGCTCGTCACGGCAATCCGCCCGCCCACGGTGCCACGCGGCACAGCACGGCTGCGCATCACCCTCTCCGCCGCGCATATCGAAGAGCAAGTAGACCGTTTGCTGGAAGCCCTGGTCGCGCAGATGGAACGCACCGGACATTCGGCCGATTAAACCGAAGCGCCACCGGCGCTGCGTCCGTGCGCCGCCGACATCAGTCGGCCCAACTCAAGTCGGCACGGCGCAGGAGTTCATAATAGCGTTCACGCAGTTTCTGGTCGGTCCACATCGTGTGCACCACCAGCGGCTGGGCCCCTCGTTCAATGGCGAGCACCATCTCGCGTTCGCGAGCAGTGTCCTCCATACAGCCGAGCGCGGTGTAAATGCAGGCCAGGTAGGTGTCATTCGCATGTATCGCCGGGCGCAACTCGACACTCCGGCGGTATACCTCGAGCGCCTCTAAGTAGCGCTCCAGCGCAAAATAGCATTGGCTGAGCGCGAATAGATAAAAGACCGCCGGATGCGGGTTCGAGCGCATCGCCGTCTCGATCTGTCGTAATCCCTCTTCGGCGCGCCCAGAGGCTGACAGGATCAATGAGCAGTATAGGTGCGCATCCGCATTGTTCGGGTCCAACGCGATGGCACGCCGAGCGGACTTGATGGAAGCCTCCGATTGTCTGCGCCACAGCTCGACCCAACTCACCATGGAATGAGCGAGTGGCAGTAGACTGTCGAGTTCTACAGCCTTGTACGCGTGCTCGCAAGCTGCCTCCAGCGCATGCTTAGCGGCTTCGTCCCTGCACACGATGAACTGGAATACGTAACTGCGAGCAAGCCAGGCATAGCTAGCCGCGTAGCTTGGATCAAGCTCGATCGCTCGTCGGAAACAGGTCTGCGCTGCGGCGTTCTCCTCTTTCGTATATGACCAAAAGCGCTGGAGTCCACGCAACAGCCAGTCGCGCGCCTCGATGCTGGTCGCGCCTTCGTGCCCGAGGCGCTGCATCTCCTGGCGCGTGAGCTGAACCTCGAGGGCCGCGACGATGTTACGCGTCACCACATCCTGCACGGCGAAATTGACCCCCAATTCACGGTCGTATCGTTGTGCCGACAAGTGGCCGCCCTGCTTTGCATCAATCAGCTGAGCCGTGATGCGTACGGTGTCCGCGCCGCGCCGCATACTGCCTTCCAGGACGTAGCGCACGCCGAGCTCGGCGCCGATCTGCTCGACGCGCTTTTGCACGTCTTTGTACACGAAGGCAGAATGGCGGGAGATGACGAATAGCCCGGAGAGCTTGGAAAGATCGGTAATCAGATCTTCATTAATCCCGTCGGCCCAGTAGTCCTGTGCCGGATTATTCGAGATATTGGTAAATGGCAGCACGACCAGTGATGGGCGTTCTTCAAGGCCAGTGGTGATGATGTGCACAACACCAGCGGGAGGATGTACTGAGCGAAAATCAATGCGCGGCACATAGGCGCCTGTGGGCAAATCGATGAGGGCCGGATCGTCACGACCCACGCCCGCGTAGTACTCGATGAGCTTGCCGCGCAGGCGCCCTACCTCGACTCGCACGATAGGATCGATGCGCGGATCAAAATCTGGCGCTCGGTCGAAGACCTCGATCCCCAGCCTGTAGCCCTTGAGAAGGGCCGAATCTCCGGCGAGAGTCGCATTCACGAGGTAGCGCAAGAGCCGCTGCTGGCGCGGCGACTGCCGCAACACCGCACTGGTGGCGATGCGCTCAACCGCCACACGCACGGCAGCAGCCTGTTCATCGGTCCAACAAGAGCCCTGATGTTGCTGTGCCACTGCTCATCCAGTTCTTTAGGCCGGCACCAATAAGCGCTCGTAACAAGCGAGCCATGCACGGAGCCTCTCAACATGCATAACTGATTACCTCGATATCGCGTGTTACTTACTGTAAGAGACTCTTGCCCGCGTGCTTGTCGGCCAACACTTTGCGCATGCGAAGGGGCAGCGCGCGGCGCAAGCCGTCCCGCTATCACCGCACGCGTCGGGCGTGTCGCTACACGCGCCTTTTTCATATATTGGAGGTAATTCCCATGTTAATTCATCGTGTTCTTCAATCGTTAGCTCGTCTAGCAGACGCGCTGGCAATCTTCAGCACACTCTTCGCCATCAGGCAGGCCAAGGACACGGCTTCAGATGACAAAGAATCGGGCAACCCTCGTTGCGTTATACGGCGAATTGAACGGCGCCTGGAACCGCCACGACGCGGCCGGCATTGCGAAGCTGTTCCACCAAGACAGCCGTTATAGCTCGCCGTCCACAGGCGGCCCAGTTCCTGGATCGTAGATCGCGCACTATGCACAACGGATGTTCACGGCGATTCCCGATTTCAAGGTAACGGCAGTGAGCCTTACACTGGTGAACGGAAAGGTATTAGCCCAGCAATGGGTGATGAGCGACACTTGCGCGGAGCCGTTTCCCAAAGGCCCGCTCGCCGGTATGCAATCCACAGGAAATTCCTTCACTTTTCCTAGCGCGACCTTCATGGAGCCCGTGAATGGCAGGATTCAATCACATTTTATTACGACCGGATGGCATTCCACGTTCAACTCGGGGTGTCCGATACGGAGTGAGTTGCTCAGGCCTGGCGGCGCGTGCCGCTAGG
>JAPSGG010000127.1 GCA_031177845.1 Chromatiales bacterium | reverse complement strand
CCGCGTACACGCGCTCTGGCGTATCCTTGTAACGACGGGAGAAGTGGAAGGGCACCAGATGCAGCACGTTGGCAGCAACGGCGATCTCACCACAGTCCCGCGTCGTGAGATGACCGGTGCGCACCGCCTGCTCGCCATCCTCGGCTAGGAAAGGCGCTTCGCAGAAAAAGGTGTAGGCATCCCGGCTCAGCATCGCCAGCCGCGCCCGATTGGCCGGGGTGTCCGCCAGATCCGTTGCGTAGGCGATCTTCTTGCCCGGGGCGGTGATCAACAGCGCCTCCGCCAGGGCCCCGACGGACGGTTGACTGCCATCTGGCAGGACAATGGTTCCAGCGCTCTCTCCCGCCGCAAAGCGACGCTTGAGTTCAGTCAGCCACGGGCCCGGCGTCAGCCCCAGCGCCTTCAGCCAGTCCTTGCGCACATTGATCTGCATGTTCGGCTCGAAAGCGAAGGCGAGCACCGGCGTGCCATGATCCAGTACCGCCGCCCGTACTTTGAATTCCGCATCGCACAGCAGTACGCCCCCCTCTGCCGCCTGCTCCTGAAGCGGCTCCATGCCGCGGCGACCCGCCTGGATACGGTACCGGGTCAGCCTGTCGCCGTGCAGCTCCGCCGCTTCGAAGCGCGGTCCGGCGTCGCCGATGCGATCCCATTGGATGCCCCGCACCATGCCCTCGATGTGGTCGGCAAGACCCGGCGGGCCGAATAGGCGGCAGGGAGCGAAGTCGCCTAGCCGCGAGCGCATGAACCACATGAAGCCGCCGATGTGGTCCGCATGGGCATGGCTGATGAACACGTCGCTCACCTGGTGCACCATCCGCGCGGGCAGACGCCCTGCCTCGCCGAGGTCGAACAGCAGGCTGCGGCGCCGCTGGCGAAGCCGCAGATGCAGCAGCGGATCTCCGAACACGCCGTTCACCAAGGTCGCGGTCACGGGCCCTATCTGCAGCACAGGGCCGGGCCCGTGGACACTGTCTGCAGGCGCGATGTCCCGCGGCGGCACGAAGTAGAGTGCCTGTCTGCCGAAAGGTGGCGCGGTCACCAGGAAACCCTTTGCATTGCGCTGAGCGTCGCGCACTGCCAGGCGGCACACCTTGCCCGCAAGTCTCGGCGCGCGCACGGTCAGAACAGTGCCCTTAAGTCCCAGCACCTCACCAAAGGCAAGCCACTGGGATCTGTCGCCCAGCGCGACCTGTCGCCCCTGCCAGGCGCCAGGCACATCCAGGGGCGGCGGGTTTCCTAAGCGCCGCACCTTTTCAAGATCAACCTCGACCGGTTCTCCTTCCTGCAGATAGGCGACCCACTGCATCGTGCGTGCCCGCTCCCGCTGGCGCTGACTCGGCCGACAGGCCTCCAGTGCCGCCTCAACCAGCCAGACCTCGGCGTTCAAGGCCGCAAGCTCCTGGGCCAAGGGCGGCTTGTCCATATCTCGAACGAGCACAATCACCAGCTCGGCCTCGATGGTTTCGCACAAACCTGTCAGGAGTTCCGCACCGGCCGCTCCGCGCACCACGCCGGGCGCATCCACCAGCAGGGCGCCCTCCTGTTGCTGCGTGACCAACCTTCGCACCGCGCCGACCAGCGGCAGCCGGAACCGGGCGGCATCCAGCGAACACAAGGGTTCCATCGTCAGGACATGCCAACCACCGTCCCGCCACTCCCCTAAGGCGACCGCTCCAGGGATTCCGAACGCCGGCGTACCGGGGTCCGCACCGATACACCGCACCATTAGCCGATGTGCCGCCAGCGCCTTCCCCAGCTTAGCCGCCAACGTGGACTTGCCCGTGCCGGGGGGTCCAGTCATCAGTACGCGGCACGCCCTTTCACCTAGGCGCTTCATCACCGCCTGGGACGAGAGCCGCACGAATGAGCAGAAGTCATCCATTGATGCCACTGAAAATTCGGCGTGGGTTTGAATCGACACTAGCACAATGGCGGGGTGTACGCGCCAGATGTATGAAGTCGTGCGCATGTTGCCCGCATTTCTACGCCCCCATGTCTCCCGAATACTGACCGGATGGGTGGACAGTCCCACCGCCCCGGAGGTGATCGGTCTCGGTCTTGTCGTCTCGAGCCCGAATCGGCGTCATAATTCATGCTAGACAAACGCTTGGCGCGGTGGTAATCGCGTTCTTGGCCAACGAGGTAGCAGAGATCGAACGAGTGTGCAGCAAGCGATTCCCGAGGCGGCAGTGTAACTAAAGGGGTCCCCATGAACATACTCATCCTGGGTGCGGGCCAAGTAGGCGCCGCCACGGCGGCAAGCCTAGTATCCGAAGGCACCGATATCACCGTGGTTGACACAGATCCAGAGCGCTTAAAGCTACTGCAAGATCAGTTCGACTTAGCCACCGTCGAGGGGGATGCCTCTCTTCCTTCCACCTTGGCCAGGGCCGGCGCAGGAGAAGCGGACATGGTGCTGGCGGTGTCCGACAGCGACCAAGTCAACCTCGTTGCCTGCAAGCTGGCGGCCACTCTGTTTGGCACGCCGACAAAAATCGCCGCCATCCGCGCCGGGGACTATCTATCTCACCCAGAGATTTTTAACCCAGAGAACTTTTCGGTCGATCTCGCCATCTGCCCCGAGCAGATCGTCACCGAGCACATCTCGAGACTGATCGAATATCCGGAGGCGCTGCAGGTGGTGGATTTTGCAGGGGGCCTGGCGCAGCTGGTGGCGGTCTGTGCGGTGGACGGGGGACCGTTGGTGGGTCAAGAGTTGCGGGCGCTGCGCGTTCACATGCCGCGCGTCGACGCGCGGATGGCGGCCATCTTTCGTGCGGGCCGCGCTTTGACCCCCGACGGACATACCATCATCGAAGCTGGCGACGAGGTCTTCTTCATCGCCGCCCGGCAGCACATCCGCGCGGTGATGTGCGAACTCCGCCGGAAGGACAAGCCGGTGCGGCGCGTCATGATCGCCGGCGGCGGCAACATCGGCTCCAGGCTCGCCAAGGCCCTGGAGCAACATCACGAGGTCAAGCTGATCGAGCTCAGAAAACCTTTAGCCAAAAGTCTCGCGAGCGAGCTTAAGCACACGCTGGTGCTCGCCGGGAGTGCCACCGACGAAGCCTTGCTGGAAATGGAGAGCGTCGAGGCCATGGATATGTTTTGCGCGGTGACCAACGATGATGAATGCAACATCATGTCCGCGCTGCCGGCCAAGCGCATGGGTGCCCACAAGGTGCTGGCGCTGGTCAATCACCGAGTCTACGCGAATCTGGTCCAAGGCGGACCGCTCGATATCGCGGTTTCCCCGGCGCAAGCGACGATCGGTGCACTGTTAACGCACGTGCGCCACGGCGATGTCGCCGTGTGCCACTCGCTGCGTCGCGGCGCCGCGGAAGCGCTGGAAATGGTGGTGCATGGCGACGCGAACACCTCAAAGGTCGTCGGCCGCCGCGTGGACGAGATCGCGCTTCCAAGTGAGGCGATCATCGCCGCGCTGGTCCGCTGGCAACGCCGCTTGGGGAACGAGGCTGGCGGCCGGAGTGCCCTCGAGGAGAACGTGATCATGGCTCATCATGACACGGTCATCGAATCCGGGGACCACGTCATTGTCTTCGTCACCGACATGCGCGTCATGGCCCACGTCGAGAAGCTCTTTCAGGTCAGCGTGACAGCCTAGTAACATGGCCAAGGCGCAGCTGCGCCACTCACCGTTGGCCCCCGCAAATAGGAAGCCTCTTAATTTGCTACGCGGCCGATCTGCCTCGTGGCTGCGTGGGCTTGACGCGCCCGCTGATCGCTCGCACATGTCTCGCGCTCCCCGGGCGCGCCGTCCCCCGCTTGTTCGCCGCGGCTCTTCAGAGACACCTTAGATGGATAAGCTCCTGCGCGTGGCGCCGGTGATGGGATTGCTGCTGACCCTGTTCAGCGCCGCGTATGTCGGGCCTCTCATCACTTCACTGCTCTACCACGATGGGACCCTGGCAGATTTCGCGGTGGCGTCGGCCGTCAATCTCGGGGCGGGGCTCGCCCTGTGGCTCGCCACGCGCCGCTTCCAAGGCGATCTCCGGCCCGCTGACGGATATCTGCTGGTGGTGCTCGCCTGGACGGGCACGGCGGCGTCAGCCACCGTCCCCTTGCTGCTCGTGGTCGAGGGGCTTTCCTTCACCGACGCCTACCTCGAAACCATGTCGGGTCTAACGACCACCGGCGCAACCGCGCTTACTGATCTGGATGCCTTGCCTAAATCCATCAACCTGTGGCGCCACCTGCTGAACTGGCTGGGGGGGATGGGAATTATCGTGCTCGCCGTCGCAATCCTACCGTTGCTCGGCGTCGGCGGCAGACAGCTCTACCGGGCGGAGATACCGGGTCCGGTTAAGGAGATAGGCCTTGCACCGCGGATCACCGAGGTCGCCAAGAAACTCTGGTACATCTACGCGGGGCTCACTGCGGCCTGTATCGTCGCCCTCTGGCTTGCCGGGATGACATGGTTCGATGCGATCTGCCACGCCTTTGCCGCGGTGTCTCTCGGCGGCTTCTCGACGCACGATGCCAGCATCGGATTTTTCGACTCCGCTCTAATAGAGTTGGTGCTGATCGCCTTCATGCTGCTCGCGGCCATGAACTTTGCTACACATTTCCTCGCCTGGAGAGACAAGAGCCTGAGACCTTACCGTCGCGACCCGGAGGCCCCGGCCGTCCTGGGCGTGGTGTTGGCGAGTTGCACGGCTATTGGTTGGTTCCTATGGAGCACCGGGACCTATGGCGACTTCTGGACGGCCTTACGTCATGCCTCGTTCAATCTGGTATCGATCGCCACCGACTGTGGCTTTGTGAGCGTCGACTACGGCCAATGGCCCGTCTCCGCGCCGCTGTGGATGCTATTTTTGAGTTGTGTGGTCGCAAGCTCAGGCTCTACCGGCGGTGGCATGAAGATGATCCGCTTGCTCATCCTTTGCCAGCAGTCCTTGCGGGAGATGGTCGCGCTGCTGCATCCCTATGCGATGTACCCATTGAAGGTCGGTGCCATGGCGGTGCCTGACAACGTGATCTTTTCCGTGCTCGGCTTCATCACACTCTACACGCTCAGCATCGTCATTCTGACGCTCCTGCTCGTGGCCTCCGGGCTCGACTTTGTCTCGTCCTTCTCCGCGATCATCGCCTGCATCAACAACGCGGGGCCTGGTCTGAACGAGGTGGGCCCCGCAACCAACTATGCCAGTCTGACGAATTTTCAGACTTGGGCGTGTATTACAGCAATGTTGCTTGGGAGGCTCGAGATCTTCACGTTACTGGTGCTCTTCACCCGTGCCTTCTGGCACAGGTGATCTACTTGAGCTTGCGCCGGCCTTGTGATTTGTGGTCGTATGATTCTTGAGGATGCGGATTAGCCAAGGGCGCATTGTTTTTCGCACTTCCTTTGTCCGCAAGAGAGAAGCCAAATTGGATCGAGAGGAGGAAATGGAACTCGAGCAGTTCAAAGCCACCCTGAACGCGGAAAACCCACCAGCAAGTCTGACCCATGCCCTCCAAGCACTTTGGTACGATGCGAGTGGAGATTGGCGGACCGCGCACGTACACGCGCAAGCGCAAGATGACGCCGCCGGCGCGTGGGTCCATGCCTACCTCCACCGCAAAGAAGGAGATGTGGCCAACGCGCGCTATTGGTATCGCCGTGCGGGACAGCCAGTGGCGACAATGGCACTCGACGCTGAGTGGGAGGCCATCGCTACGGCACTGTTGATACACGACGAGCAATGACGTGCTGGCCACCCGCGCGGACTTCCCCGCACCCGACGCTC
>JAPSGG010000126.1 GCA_031177845.1 Chromatiales bacterium | reverse complement strand
GTCACTGGGTGTCGCCGCATCGTGTACCCGCCGGACAGCGGATGTCGCCCCGAGCCTCGCCGTTTCACCCTTCACAACGCAGCAACGCATGTCACCTCGATCGGACGAATTGCAGAGCATCATCATACGCGCGGGCATAGAGGAGCTTCTGCCTCGCTTCCAGCAGGTGGGCCACCACCTCAAGGCCGATGGTAGCATCCTGACCGAGGCCGACATCGCTATGCATCGGCGCTTGTGCATGGAATTGGCGCAGCGCTGGCCGGAGATCGAGTTCCTAAGCGAAGAGATGTCGAAGGATGCGCAGGAGGCATTGCTGCGCGATGATGGTCGTCCGCTCTGGTGCCTGGATCCGTTGGACGGCACCAGCAACTTTGCAGCCGGCCTGCCCTGCTTCGCAGTCTCGCTTGCCCTGTTGCTGGGCGGCGAACCGGTGCTAGGCGTGATCTATGATCCCATGCATGATGAATGCTTTCGCGCCGAGAAGGATAAGGGCGCATGGCTCAATGAACAGCAACTATCGGCACAGGCCACGCGTGACTCGCTCGATCTCGCCGTGGCGCTGATCGATCTCAAGCGCCTGAAGCCGGAGCTTGCGCGCAGGTTGGCGGAGAACCCGCCGTATGCGTCGCAGCGCAACTTCGGTTCATCCGCCTTGGAGTGGGCGTGGATCGCCGCCGGCCGCGGGCATGTTTATCTGCACGGCGGACAGAAGCTATGGGACTTCGCAGCCGGCAGCCTGATCCTCAGCGAGGCGGGCGGCTACAGTTCCACGCTCGAGTGCGAACCGGTGTTCAAGCAGACGCTGACCTCGCGCTCGGTTGTGGCCTCGAGCAGCAACGCCTTGTTTCACCGCTGGCGCGATTGGCTGACTGAGTAGATGGGGATTGGGAAATCAATGTATCAAACGCGCGTGATCTCCATTCCCTATGCGCTACGCTCTATCGCCCTCCCAAAACTAGATATTTCTTGTCAAGCATGGCTGGTTGTAGGAATCGAAGGGTGCAGTAAGTAAATGAGTTTTAAGAATGTGCAGCTTGTCATCCCGCGAAAGGTCAACAAAAAAATCCATGCGGTACAGCTGCGCCGTCGCTTGCGTATATGCCAATGGCTGGCCGTGGTCATCCTGACGGCAGCCTCGCCGTCTTATCCGCGCGCCGGGGCCGGGCCTTCATCAACGGCCCATGAGAGCGCGGTCCTCGAAAGTAGCGTCTCAGTCGCCACGGCCGGGTTCTTCTCCTTGAATTGGCAGGATGCGCAGAGCGCGCCTTTTGTGCTGCAGGAGTCCAGCAGCCCCGGCTTCAGCAACGCATCTGTGATCTATCGCGGCCCCGATACGGCCCATTTCGTAAGCGGCCGCGATAACGGCAAGTATTACTTCCGCGTGCGCGCCGCGCGCGACGGTGGCTGGAGTGAGCCTATCGCCGTCACCGTTCATCATCATTCACTGCCGCGCGCGCTGGGCTTCTTCAGCGTGGGCCTGATCGTGTTCGCGGCGACTATGGCAGTTATTGTCGCCGGCGCCAGCCGTACTCGCGAACCCTGATGCAGGCGCGCATCAATTTCGAGCGCCTGCGGCACGACATTGAGACGCTGGCCACGGTCGGGCGCCAGGAGGATCTGGGCCTCTATCGCATGGCATTCAGTGACGGCGACTGGGCCGCGCGCGAGTGGCTCAAGGATCGCATTAACGCAGCGGGGCTCGAGTTGTACGTGGACGGCGCGGTCAATATCCACGCCCGGCTCGGATGGGACGGCAAGCGCCCCGGCGTGATGACTGGTTCGCACCTTGATACCGTGCCCGGCGGCGGGCATCTGGATGGCGCGCTCGGTGTACTGGCCGGGTTGGAGTGCCTGCGTTCGATCAAGGAACAAAACTTGCGGACACGTTTACCGCTGGAGGCCGTCGCCTTCACGGACGAGGAAGGCCGCTTCGGCGGCATGCTGGGCTCGCTGGCGATGTGCGGGCGCTTGACGCCCGAGAGCCTTCATAGTGCCAGAGATCTCGATGGCATCACGCTGGCTGCGGCAATGCAGGAACGCGGGCTCGATGTGGCGCAAGTGCTGCGCGCGAACCGCACGCCCGATAGCATCGAGGCCTTCGTCGAATTGCATATCGAACAGGGCCCGGTGCTGGATCGCCGCGGTATCGGCCTTGGCGTGGTGGAGGCGATCACGGGCCTGTTTAAGTGGAATGTCATCTTGATCGGGCGCGCCGATCATGCGGGAACGACGCCTATGGATATGCGCAGGGACGCACTGCAGGGACTGGCCGAGTTCTCGGGCGAGATCCCGCGCATTCTGGAGGAAAACGGCGGCGCGCGCAGTCGGGCCACCATCGGCCGCGTGACATGCTTCCCCGGCGCCTCCAATGTAGTGCCCGAGCGCGTCGAATGCGCGTTCGAATGCCGCGACACGGACGAGACCACGCTGGCGGAGCTAGCGCGGGCGTTTCGGCGCACCTTGTCCAGCATCGCGCGGCGGCGGGACTTGATGTTCGAGTTCGAGATCGTGAGCGAGATCGCGCCGGTGAAGTGCGACTCCAGCGTGGTGCAGACGATCGACGAGCTTGCACGCGAAGCGAAGGTGGACACCCTGCGCATGCCCAGCGGCGCGGCGCATGACACGCAGAACATGGCGGGGCTGACTCGCGCCGGCATGATTTTCGTACCCAGCAAAGAAGGCCGCAGCCACTCGCCGGCTGAGTGGACTGCCTGGGAGGACATCGAGATCGGCGCGAACCTGCTGTTGAACACCTTGTGCCGGCTGGCAAGCTGAGAGTGATTAGAAAAGTATCCATGGCGTCCGATCAGGTGACTGACGACTACCTAAACATCGATCCGCTGCGCGACAGCTATCGCGAGTCGATCACCGATCCGGCGGCAGCCGCTGACTCGCTGCGCGAGCGGCACACCGCATTGCTCGTGATCGATCTTCAATATCTGGATGCGGCCCACGGCTTTGGGGTGTTCGCCGATGGGCAACAGCCGAGTGTACCCATCGAAGCCCAGGAGTACTACTTTGATCGATTACAGCGCATCGTGTTGCCCAATGTCCGGCGTCTGCAGGATGCGTTCCGCAGGCACGGTCTGGAGGTCATCCACACACGCATCCAATCGCTGACGCGCGATGGCCGCGACCGCGGGCCGGGCCATAAGCGCTTAGGGCTACACGCCGCGCCCGGTTCCAAGGAGGCCGAGTTCCTGCCCGAGGTTGCCCCGCAGGGCGATGAGATCATCATCAACAAGACCGCGAGCGGTGTATTCAACGCGACCAATCTGCACTACGTGCTGCGGAATCTCGGCATCACCAGCCTGTTTGTCACCGGCGTGTACACCAACGAATGCGTGTCCACCGCGATACGCGACGCCTGCGACCTGGGCTTTTACACGACCCTGGTCGAGGACTGCTGTGCGACAGTCACGCCCGAGTTGCAGCAGGCTACCATAACCACCATGAAAGACCGCTATGCGCGCGTGTTGAGCACGGTGGAAGCGATTCAGGAGATCGACCGCGTGGTGGCCGCGTGAATCCAGCTAACGGGGCGATCCTGGATCCGACCATCGGGTGGATTATCCTCGGCTCTTTCAGTCTCTTATGGCTGTTCTTGGGCTGGTATTGGGGGCGCAAGGCGGGCGAGCTAGACGAGTACGTGCTGGCCGGTCGCCAGGTAGGGCTGGCCCTGGGTGTCGCGACCGCGATGGCCACCTGGGTCACCAGCAATACCACCATGCTCGCGCCACAGCTCGCCTACCAGATGGGCATCTGGGGCATGTTGGGCTATTCGCTCGGCGCGGTCGGACTGATGCTATTCGCGCCGCTCGCAAGGCGCATCCGCGAGCTCATGCCGGAGGGCTACACCAGCGGCGACTTCATCCGGCTCAGATACGGAGTTACGGCGTGGCGGGTATTTCTGGCGATCTCGCTGCTTTACTGCCTGGGTTGGCTGGTCAGCATGGGCATGGCGGGCGGGATACTGATCAATGCGCTGACCGGAATCTCGTACCTCTACGGCATGACCGTGATCCTGGCCATCTGCGTGGGCTATACGCTGATGGGCGGGTTCCGCGCGGTGATCGGCACGGATTTCATCCAGGCCCTGCTGATACTGGTCGGACTGACCGTCATCGCATTCCTCGCCATCGGCACCATCGGCTTTGAGCAGATCCACGCGGCCGTGGTTGAAAACCGGCCCCGCCTGCTGGATCTGCTGATGCCCGCAGCCATCATGTTTCTGTTCAACAATCTGCTGTTCGGGATGGGCGAGATCTTCCACTCCAATGTGTGGTGGAGCCGAGCATTCGCGTTCCGCGGGGGCGTGGGTTTCAAGGCGTACCTCATCTCCGGCGTCCTCTGGGCGCCGATCCCGATCGTCGCCGGATTCATCGCGCTAGCCGCGCCCGCCATGAACCTCAACGTGCCGGCGCCGGATATGGTGGGCCCGATGGTATCCGCCGAGGTCCTGGGTGTCACCGGTGCGATCCTGGTGTTGATCATGGTATTCGCGGCGCTGTCATCCAGCATCGATTCACTGCTGGCGGCGACTAGTATTCTGATTGTGGAAGACATCTATCGACGCCACCTTAAGCCCAAGGCCGGAGCCGCGCACCTGCGCCGGGCAAGCAGCGTGATCATCTTAGGATTGGGCGCGCTCACCTGGGTATTATGCGCGCCGCGCATCGGCAATCTTGCGGCGGTACTTAACTACGTGGGGGCCTTTGTCGCCAGTACCATCTGGCCCATCGCCGCGGGCCTTTATTGGCGCAGCACCAATCCCGCCGGCGCAACGATCGCGATGATCGCCGGCAGCGCAGCGGGTCTGACTGGCTACTACCTTATCGGCTGGTATGTCGCGGCGCTGCTTGGCGCTTTCGTGTCCATGATCATCGTGCTGACATCGACGTGGGCACGGCCGAAGCGCTTTGAGTGGCAGCAACTCAGCGAGGCAGAGCCGGCATGACGGCATCGGTTGGATTTCTGGCGATCATGGTCACGGTCGCGCTAATGATCACCGCGGCCGCGCCGGTGCTGCTGCTCTACTTTTTATACCGCGATTGGGAAAAAGGAACGCTGTGGTGAATCGTCTCCACCCGTTGTTGAGAGAGCCTGTTCATCCGAACGACTGGAAGTCTGGCCTCGAACATCCACAGAATCTGCTGAACCGGATCGACGAAGACCCGGCGCCGCTGGTCGATCTGGCGAACCGGCCCATTGTCTCGGCGCGTCAGTTCGACCGCGCGAAGGTATTGCAGCTGTGCCGGCTGGCGGCCTTCTTCGAAGCCACCCCGCAGCTCATGCAGCTGCCGCTTGCCGGCAAGATCATGATTAACGCCTTCTACGAACCCAGCACCCGGACGCGCCTGTCGTTCGAGAGCGCCTGGCACCGGCTGGGCGGCGATGTGATGTCTATCGTGAGTGCCGGCACGACCGGCATCGCCAAGGGCGAATCGCTGGCGGATGTGGCCGAGATGTTCAACAACTATGGCGATATCGTGGTGCTGCGCGACTCCAACGGGCAGGCCGTGTACGACATGCTGCCTACGTTGCGCATTCCCATTATCAACGGTGGCAACGGCATCGATGAACACCCCACGCAGGCGCTGGCCGACGTATTTACGATCTTAAAATGGCGCCCTGAGCTTGCCGACGACGGGGTCAAATCTTCGCTTCGCGCGCGCGTCGGCATCATCGGTGTGCCCGCGCGCATGCGCACGGTGCGCAGCCTGCTGTTATTGCTAAGCCTGTTTCCAGACGCTTTTGAG
>JAPSGG010000125.1 GCA_031177845.1 Chromatiales bacterium | reverse complement strand
TATTTCTGCAAACGTCTTACGAAGTGCTGCGGGATTCGATCCGCGCCTGGCGCACGGCCGAGCGCACCGAATCTCGCGCCTGAGGCCAGGGCGCTTTTTCTGGTCGGGATAGGCGGCGGATGCGCCCGAGCCAGAATGTGGTCCATTCGTATACCGGCTTTCGTTGCCAGCGCGCTGAAACAATGTCCTCGGCCGCCACTTCCCGTGTTATGCCAAGTACGCCGACAGCAGGGCGAAAAGGCTAAACCCGCCCACGAGCGCGATCGTCTCCCAGGCGCCTTGTTTACCGTATTCGGCCGTGGCCTGATGAGCCTGCGTGATCATCTCCTCGACCGCAAACGACAGGAGTATGCCAGCGGTAAACTCGAGCAGTGTCAGCTTGTAGATTTCCGTCTGCCCACGCACGGCCCCATGGCTCATGGTCGCGCCTAAAAGATGGGCAGCGCAAAAGATACCGCGGTGAGAATGCGCCGCCTACAGGGTATGCCCTGCCGCCGTAAGGCTGCGATGGTCGCGAATCCTTCGTGTAAAACTATCCCGCAATGCGGATGATGTACGTGACTAGTTACCTTCGCTTGACCAACAGGCAGTTCGGTTTCTCCGAGAGCACGCGACCGCGCGCCTGTCTCTGAAACGCGACGGCGCAATGTGCCCGCCGGGGCGCGTTGCGCAATTTATGAGTCGCGACGCCGTTTTTGGCCAAAACCCACCTGTCGTCTACCGGTGACAGCCAAATCCCTGCAGAATTGGCGCTCGGCGGCCATCGATTTTTGCGAATCCGAGCGCCGCACAGACACGGCCGGTTTTTTTTAGTTTTTTCAGTAGCTTAACTTCCTTAGTTCAGATGGCGCCGCGCCTCTGACGAGCGCCGATCAGGCCAGCCAGCGCGCAGATTAGTCTAGAAGGCTTGGCACGCGCTTTGCCTTAAACAGGGCAGCAGGGGATCTCCAATATCCCACCGCTGCGTAGGGGCCGTGCCAAGGCGCGGCCATTGAACAAAAAATGAACCGCAGGTGCAGAGCCTTAGGAGGCCAGATGGAGCAGCATGCAGCCGACCCGGTCAACCCCTTCGCCAAGGCTGAAGGAAATGAGACCGGCAATCTACCGACGATGATTTGCTTCTCTCACCTGCGGTGGGATTTCGTCTATCAAAGGCCGCAGCATCTGATGGCGCGTTTCGCCCGGCTGATGCCAGTGTACTTTATCGAGGAGCCAGTTACCGACGATGGCGCCAAGCCCTTCCTCGATATCCGGCAGACGCCCAGCGGTGTCACGGTCGCGGTGCCGCATCTGCCCTCCGGACTCGATGAAGCTGGCATGGTCTCCGCGCAGCGCACCTTGGTAGACGAGTTGTGTCTGCAGCACGCGATCCGCGATCCCATCCTCTGGTACTACACGCCAATGGCCGGTCTGTTCTCTCACCACCTGCGCGCCTCGGCGGTGATCTACGACTGCATGGACGAACTCTCTGCTTTCCGATTTGCGCCGCCGGCGTTACGTGAGCAGGAACGCGCGCTGCTGCGCCGTGCGGACCTCGTGTTCACCGGCGGTTACAGTCTATATGAGGCCAAGCGGAAGCAGCACCCGCGCGTGCATGCATTCCCAAGCAGCGTGGATACGCCGCACTTCGCCCAAGCGCGTACTGCAATGGCTGAACCGCCCGATCAGATCGGGATTCCACGCCCGAGGTTGGGTTTCTTCGGCGTCATCGATGAACGCATGGATATTGAACTGCTAGCCGCGATCGCCGACCTGCGCCCCAACTGGCACTTCATGATGGTCGGCCCGGTCGTCAAGATCAACCCGGCGGAACTGCCACAGCGGCCCAATATCCACTATACCGGTGGCAAGAAATATGAAGAACTGCCCGCTTACCTTTCGGGTTGGGACGTGGCGCTGATGCCCTTTGCGCTCAATGAGTCGACGGAGTATATCAGCCCGACTAAGACGCCGGAGTACCTGGCGGGCGGCAAACCCGTGGTATCGAGCCCGATCAAGGATGTCATTCGCCACTATGGCGAGCTCGAGGCAGTAAGAATCGCCAGGACGCCGGAGGAATTCGTCGCCGCCATCGAAGCCGCGCTCACGAGTAACCGCGCGCCCGGCGCTTGGCTGGAAGCGGCCGATCGCATGCTTGCGGAAACCTCCTGGGACAAGACCTGGCAGAGGATGGCGGACCATATCGCGCAGATATTGCCATCGCAGCTCAAAAAAAAAATTGAGACACCCCTAAATGGGGTGCAAGTGGAGAGACCGCAGGTATCGCGCCTGCGCGTGGTGCGGACTAAACAGCGCGACGGCTTTGATTATTTGATCGTCGGCGCCGGCTTCGCCGGCAGCGTATTGGCCGAGCGCCTGGCGGCCGGCTCGGACAAGCGCGTGCTGCTGGTCGATCGCCGCCCGCATATCGCCGGCAACGCCTACGATTATTACGACAATGCGGGCATCCTGGTGCACCTTTATGGGCCGCATATCTTCCACACCAATTCGCAGCAGATCGCCGATTATCTATCGCGCTTCACCAAGTGGCGGCCGTATGAACACCGCGTGCTGGCCCATACGGATGGCATGCTGGTGCCGATACCGATCAATCGCACGACGATCAATCGCCTGTATAACCTGGATCTGACGCCGAGCGAGGTCGAGGCCTTTCTCGCCGCGCGTGCCGAGCCGGTGGACGTGGTGCGCACCTCGGAGGACGTCGTCATCAGCAAGGTCGGGCAAGAGCTCTACCGGAAATTCTTCCAGGGCTACACCCGCAAACAGTGGGGCATAGACCCCTCCGAGCTAGACCGATCGGTGACCTCGCGTGTACCCACGCGGACCTGCGACGACGATCGCTACTTCAACGACAGCTTCCAGATGATGCCGCTCCACGGCTACACGCGGATGTTCGAGAACATGCTGGATCATTCCAACATCAAGATCCTGCTCAATACCGACTTCCGCGAGATCGCGTCGGATGTTCGTTACGAGAAGCTGATCTTCACCGGTCCCATCGACGAGTATTTCGACTACCGCTATGGAAAGCTGCCGTACCGGTCGCTGGACTTCAAGCACGAGACAATAGACCAAGAGATCTTCCAGCCGGTCGCGGTGGTGAACTATCCCAGCGAAGATGTCCCGTACACGCGCATCACAGAGTACAAACACCTGACGGGTCAGCAGCACCGCAGCACCAGCATCTCGTATGAGTTCCCGTGCAGTGACGGCGATCCCTATTACCCGGTGCCGAGAGCCGAGAACCAGGCACTGTATCGGAAGTACCTGATGCTGGCGCAAGAGACGCCGGACGTGGAATTCGTCGGCCGACTCGCCACCTACCGCTACTACAACATGGACCAGGTGGTCGCGCAGGCGCTGGCGACGTACGATAAGATCACGGGCGCGCGCAAACGCGCCGAGCGGCCGGCGGCCAGAACCAGGACGCACGATAGGCGCGCCCACGGCTACGACCGGAGAGCCCATGGCTATGACAGACGCGGCAACGGCAGGGCCAACGGGCATGATCGAAACATTGGTCACGACAGGGCCGCCAATGGGCATGACATCGCAGGGATGCGCGACTACGTCTAAGGGCTGGATTTCTGTGCTGACAGCAGCCGGCGAGGGCGCGCCCTCGCCGACGTCCAGTCGTACGCTTAATTGTCTAACCAGCTATATGGCCGTTCGCGGGGGGAGCGGATCTCAGACGCGCGCTCGGGCCGCTTTGGATTAGAAGTCGGGGGATAAAACAAGACATGACCGCGTTTAGGCCAAGCCTGTTTAAGAGTTACTTCCTAGGGGGGTTCGAATGCTCCACCCACCGGCGTCATGACGAGCGGCGCCTCGATCTCATCGCATCGACAAAGCACGATCGTCTGGTCGTCGAGGACTATCGCCAGTTGGCTCAGCACGGCATCCGATCGGTGCGCGACGGCGTGCGTTGGCATCTCATCGAGAACTCGCCCGGGCGGTATGACTGGACGAGTTTCCTACCGATGCTGCGGGCCGCGCGCGATAACGGAGTGCAGGTAATCTGGGATTTGTGCCACTACGGCTGGCCCGATGACATCGATATCTGGAAGCCGGAGTTCGTGGAGCGCTTCGCGCGTTTTGCCGCGGCTACGGCGCGGCTAATCAGGAATGAAACCGATGCCATTCCATTCTTCTGCCCGATCAATGAGATTTCGTACTTCGCGTGGGCGGGGGGGGATATCGCCCGCTTCCATCCACTCGGGCGCGGGCGCGGCGCAGAGCTCAAGAACCAACTGGTGCGCGCTTCGATCGCGGCTATCGAGGCCGTGCGTGACATCGAGCCTCGCGCACGCTTCGTACAACCGGACCCCTTAATCAGCGTCGCTGCATCCCCCTGGTGTCCCCTTCCCGAGGATCGAGTTGAAGCCGAAAATTATCGGTGCGCGCAATACCAGAGCTGGGATATGTTGGCGGGCTTTGAAGTTCCAGAGCTTGGGGGCAAACCCGAGTACCTCGATATTATCGGCGTCAACTACTACCCCGACAACCAGTGGATCATCGGCGGAAGCACCGCCGATCTACACGCCAAGGAGCCGCGCCCGTTTCAGACCTTAGAGTTGGGACATCCGCTGTATCGTCCTTTCCGTGAGCTGCTGATCGACATCTACGCGCGTTATGGTCGCCCGATTGTCATCTCCGAGACCGGGGCGGAGAGCGCCGCGCAGGCGGTGTGGCTGCGTTACATCGCCGACGAAGTCCGTTCGGCGTTGGTCTGCGGCGTGTCTCTAGAGGGAATCTGTCTCTATCCCATCATCCACTACCCGGGTTGGCTGGACGACCGCCATTGTGAATGCGGCTTGCTCGGAGCGGCCGACGATCAGGACCGCCGGAGCATCGACGACGGGGTTGCGCATACGCTTCGTCGCGAGCAGAAGTTCTTCGCGAACCTGTTCCAGCGGGAGCACCCAACGGGCGCAGGGCCGGCGGAATAGACTAGGTGGCGTCCAGCACCCCGTGAGTTAAGGGATATGTTCGCGGCGATATTCAACCACCTGTCGAGGACACAGGCTAACCGCAAGCCGCCATCGGCTGTCCCGTTTCCCACCCGCCCGATACCCTTTCTCCTCCGCTTCGTACGGCTGCGTCCATGGATGCACGCCGGATTCCTGGCGCTCGTGATCAGCGCCGCGTCCTGCGCAGTGGCCGTGCAATGGGGCATGAAGTTGCTGGTCGACGGCATGGCGGGTGTGACGCCGGACAAATCGGAAGTATGGACCGCGTTAGCCCTGTTCATAGGTCTGATCGCCGCGGAAAACATCCTGTGGCGGTCTAGCGGCTGGCTCGGCTGCCGCACCATTGTCGCGGCCGGCGTGGATATTCGCGTCCACGTGTTCGATCATCTGTCGGGCCACTCGCAGCGCTTTTTCGGCGAGCACCTAACCGGCGCGCTGGGAAGCCGTCTCACGGGCCTGGCGGGCGCATTCGGCGCGATCACATCCACCTTGAGCTGGAACATCGCGCCCCCGATCACCGACTTCATCGGGGCGATGATCATCTTCATGACCGTGGACTGGCGCATGGCGGTGGCGCTTGCCATCTTCGTCGTGTTCATGGGGGTGGGACTGGTCCTGTTCAGCGTGCGCGGCCGACCTCTGCATCGCGCATATGCCGAGCAAGGCGCTTATGTCAATGGTGAGCTCGTCGATACAGTTGCGAATTCCTGGACTGTAAAGATCTTCTCGGCACGAGCGCGTGAGCGGGCGCGCTTGGCCGCCAAGTTCGGCGTCGAGGCGGACGCGCAGCGCAAGA
>JAPSGG010000124.1 GCA_031177845.1 Chromatiales bacterium | reverse complement strand
GTAGACGCGGGGGATTTGGATCCGCGTCTACTGCATCGCCAAAGATGCGAAATACCGCCTCGCCGATCGGCCTACAGATCTCCAGCGCCGCTTGTCGACGCTGCGCGGAGGCGGCGCCCCACACGACCTCTGTCGTCACGTACTGCGTCAGCCTGAAATAGTCTGGATAACGGCGGGCAAAGATCATGTCCCCTACCGCTACGGCGAAGATGCGCTCGCGCGATGGCGCCTGCCAGCTCGCCGCCCGTTCGAACAGCTGGGCGCGAATGGCTGACTTCTCGCTGGCGAGCGCGACCAGCAGGTCCTCCTTCGAAGTGAAATGCTGATAGAGTGTGCCCGTGGCGTAATCGCAGGCCTCGGCGACCCGAGCCATCTGCAGGTTCAGCAGTCCGTCCTGTAGGATCAGTTCCCCCGCTCTATCGAGAAAGAGCCGCTCGCGCTCGGCGATCTCCCGCTGGCGGCGTTCTTTAGTTCCCATAATGCACAGATGTGAACATTGCACAAAGTATGAACTTGATTCATCTTCTGATCAATGCTCTAAATATGAATCTTCTTGCGTGGAGATCTGAACCCGAGCCATTTCGCGATGTGAATTCACTCCGCAGCGTTTATACCTCCGCCAAGTTGCCCTTAGCTTCCAGCCAAGCGCGGCGATCGGCGGCGCGCTTCTTCGCCAGCAGCATATCCAATAACTGGACGGTATCGTCGCCCGCCTCCAGCGTGAGGCGCACCAGGCGGCGGGTCTCGGGGGCCATGGTGGACTCGCGCAGTTGCAACGGGTTCATTTCGCCCAGACCCTTGAAGCGGGTGATAGCAACCTTGCCCTTCTTCTTTTCGGCCCGGATACGATCCAGCACGCCATCACGCTCGGCCTCGTCCAGCGCGTAGTAGACATCCTTGCCGATATCGATGCGATACAAAGGCGGCATCGCGATGTGCACGCGCCCGTTCTCCACCAGCGGGCGGAAGTGGCGCGTGAACAACGCGCATAGAAGGGTCGCGATATGCAGGCCATCGGAGTCGGCGTCCGCCAATATGCAGATCTTGCCGTAGCGTAAGCCCTCGACCTTGTCCGAGCCGGGTTCCACACCGATCGCGACCGAGATGTCATGGACTTCGGTCGAGGCCAGCACTTGATCGGGCCCCACCTCCCAGGTATTCAGTATCTTTCCGCGCAGCGGCATGATGGCTTGATAATCCCGATCGCGCGCCTGCTTGGCCGAACCGCCCGCCGAATCACCTTCGACCAGGAACAGCTCGGTGCGCGCGAGGTCCTGCGAGACGCAATCGGCCAGCTTGCCAGGCAGCGCGGGGCCAGAGGTGATCCGCTTGCGCACGACCCTCTTGTCCGCCTTGAGCCGTCGGTTGGCATTGGCGATGACGAACTGCGCCAGTTGTTCACCGGCTGCGACGTGGCTGTTCAGCCAGAGACTGAAGGCATCCTTGACGACGCCGGAGACAAAGGCCGCGCTCTCGCGCGATGACAGGCGTTCCTTGGTCTGGCCCGTGAACTGCGGCTCCATCATCTTCAGCGACAGGACATGATTTACCTTGTCCCAAACGTCCTCGGGCGCGATTTTGACACCGCGCGGTAGGAGGTTTCTGAATTCGCAGAACTCGCGCACCGCCTCGGTAAGCCCCGCCCGCAGACCATTGACGTGGGTACCCCCTTGCGGCGTGGGCACTAGATTGACGTAACTTTCCTGTACGGCTTCGCCGCCGTCCGGCACCCACACCACGGCCCAGTCGACGGCCTCCTGATGCCCTTCCATGCTGCCGGTGAACGGCTCAGCCGGCAGCATTTCCTGGCCCTGTACGGCTTCCAACAGATAGGCCGTGAGACCGCCTTCGTAGAGCCATTCGCAGGTCTCATCGGCCGTCTCATCCACGAACTTGATCTTGAGCCCGGGACACAACACTGCCTTGGCGCGCAAGACGTGCTTGAGCTTTGAGACCGAGAACGCGACGGTGTCGAAGTACTTCGGGTCCGGCCAGAAGCGCACGATGGTACCGGTATTGCGCTTAGCGCACTCGCCCACCACCTCCAGCTCGGAGACCTTTTCGCCGCCCTTAAAGGCCATGTTGTATTCCTTGCCGCCGCGGCGCACCCATACTTCCAAATGCGTGGAAAGCGCGTTCACCACCGACACGCCCACACCGTGCAGACCACCCGAAAAGCGGTAGTTTTTGTTCGAGAACTTGCCGCCCGCGTGTAAGGTACCCAGTATCACTTCGACGCCTGGAAGTTTCTTTTCTGGGTGCAGATCGACCGGCATCCCGCGCCCATCGTCGGCCACCGCGAGCGAACCGTCTTTATAAAGCGTGACCTCGATGGTCTTGGCGTGACCGGCGACCGCCTCGTCGACGCTATTGTCGATCACTTCCTGCGCCAGGTGATTGGGGCGCGAAGTATCGGTGTACATGCCGGGGCGCTTGCGCACCGGCTCCAGGCCGCTCAGGACCTCGATGGCGTCCGCGTTGTAATTACTCACTGAAGAACACTCAAGATGGCGGGTACCCTCACCCTACCCATGTCCCGGGAAGAGAGCGCAGGAAGGCACCTGCTTGTTGCCTTTAGGTATGTAGGTATGCCGCTTAGTGTAGTTCAATCGGCAGCGACGACATATCCTCGCGCGGGTGATCAGTCCGGACGGCGCCGCGCCGTCATGTCGTATCGGCGCCCGCAAGGCGGCACTATACCTTTTATGGGAGCTGAATTCGGATTATCAAGGTCTGGTCCGATGAACTATCCGGCGCTCACCGGGGTACCGCTGACGGTTTCGGCCAATAGCATCCTCGTCAGCGCTTCTGCTGACAATGGTCTGCCTAATAGGTAGCCTTGTACGCCATCGCAGCCGAGTGCGCGCAAAAACTGGAGCTGCTCGGCCGTCTCTACCCCTTCGACCGTGATCTTGATCTTCAGGCTATGCGCCATTGCGATCATCGCGGTGATGATCGCTTCGTTATGGGTGTCGCCCGGAACGGCGCGCATAAAGGACCGATCTACCTTGAGCCTATCGATGGAAAAGCGCTTTAGGTAACTCAGCGAAGAGTAGCCGGTGCCGAACTCGTCGATCACGATCTCGACGCCGAGATTCTTCAGCGCAAGCAGCAGCTTCTCCGTCGCCGGCGTGCGCAGGAGGCGCTCGTTCAGTTCGATCTCCAGCCCGGACGGATCAAGCGTCGTCTCCTTGAGTATTCGCTCGATCGTCTTACCTAGGTTCAAATACTGAAACTGGGCCGCCTCCAGATTCAACGACGCGCTCACCGAGGGTAATCCTTTCGTCTGCCATGCGAGACTCTGCGAACAGGCGGCGCGCAGCACCCATTCGCTTATGGGGCCGAGCAGACCCTGCGCCTCCGCTTCGCGGATAAATTCGGACGACGGAACAAGCCGTTCCCGGCCTGGTCGCCGCCAGCGCAGAAATGCCTCGGCGGCGGTGATACGGCCGCTGCCAAGATCGATCTGTGGCTGGTACTCCAGTTCGAACTCATTTTTAGCCAGCGCACCGCGCAGCTCGTACTCCAGCGTGCGGCGCCTGGCGGCGCGGGCGCCCATTGCCGGCGAGTACTGCCGATATTGATTCCGGCCACGCTCTTTGGCCTGGTACATAGCGGTGTCGGCGTTCTTAAGCAAGGTCTTTACGTCGGCGCCGTCCTTCGGATAGAGGCTGATGCCGATGCTGGCCTCGACGAATAGCGTGTGGCTCCCGACCTCGAAGGGCTGACGCAGCGCGTCCAGCAGTTTCTGCGCTATCTGCGTCGCATCCGCTGGCCGCGCGATGTCGGTGAGCATCAGCACAAACTCATCGCCGCTCAGCCGCGCGACGGTGTCGGTCTCGCGCACGCAGTTCAGCAGTCGACCGGCGACCGCCTGTAAGAGCAGATCACCTATGTCATGTCCCAGCGTGTCGTTGATATGCTTGAAGCGGTCCACGTCCAGAAACAGCACAGCCACCAGCCGCTGGTGCCGCGGCGACTGGGCGAGCGCCTGGCGCAGGCGATCCGTAAACAGCACTCGGTTGGGCAGATTCGTCAAGGCATCGTAGCTGGCGAGGTAACTGAGGCGCTCTTCGGTGCGTTTGCGTTCCGTGATATCGCGCAAGTAAGCGGTAAATTCAGGCGGACCATCCACTGGAATTCGGGCGACGGCGAGTTCGATGGGAAATTCCTTTCCGTCCGCGCGCATCGCGGACATTTCGATCCGCTTACCAAGTACCGGTGCCTCGCCGGTCCACAGGTAATGCGCCAATCCTTTACGATGCGCCTCACGCAGATGGGGTGGGATGAGGATCTCCGCCATTTCCTTACCGAGGACCTCGGTGCGTTGGTAACCAAACACGGCCTCGGCCGCGGAATTGAACTCGGTAATGTTGCCCCTGTGATCCATGCCAATGACGCAGTCCAGCGCTGTAGCCAACATAGCAGCCTTGCGCGCTTCGCTTCGGCGCAGCGCCAGTTCGGTGCGCCTGCGCTCGGTGATATCGGTAATCAGGCCGACGTAGCCTTTGACTTCTCGCCGCGTTCCATCGTCGGCTCCATAATCAGGGATACAAGAGGCGCTGATATAGCGGGTTTCACCATGCCTGTAGGGTATCTGCGCCTCAAAGTTCACACACTCCCCCGCCAGCACGCGTTCCACATGGGGAGAGATCCTGTCGTACGCAGCCTCTCCTAATACCTCCAGCAGGTGTTTTCCAAGTAACTCATCGCGTGGACACCCGAACCACGCCTCATAGGCCTTGTTGATGAACCGATAGCGGCGCTGCGCATCCACGTAAGAGATCAAGGCCGGCACGGCATCGGTAATGAGTTGCAGGCGATCCTGGATCGGCTGCAGTTCCAGGTTTTTGCGACGCAAATCCAATTGTGTCATCGCTTCCTTTGCGAGGGCCCGCAGCGTCGTGATCTGTTGTGCATCGAGTTTGCGCGGAACCTGATCCAGAATGCATAAGGTCCCCAGCGCGTGGCCCTCTTCCGTCATCAGCGGCACGCCGGCGTAAAAGCGAATGTGCGGCGGACCCGCGACCAACGGATTAGCGGCGAAACGCGTGTCCGCCAGCGTGTCGGGGACTACCAGGATATCGTCTTGCGAGATCGCGCACGCGCAGAATGCTATGTTGCGCGGCGTCTCTTCGAGGTCACAGCCGACTCGAGACTTGAACCACTGGCGATTGCCGTCAACCAGGCTCACTAAGGCCATCGGCGCATGGCAGATCTGTGCGGCCAAGCGGGTCAGCGTGTCGAAGGTCGGTTCTGGAGCGGTGTCGAGGATCTGGTAACGGGCAGGCGCGGCGAGCCGGCCGGCTTCATCGGCGGGATCGTGTGCAATCACTTTGTGTCTTCCAAACGTTGCCTGCGCCCCTCACGCGGCCAGCCCCGCCGGGATTTGCAGAAGAGCCTCTCGATCTTGCGCCACCGCCGCCTTTTGAAACAGCAAACGCAAGAGGCAGTAGTTCCAATCCCGTCGGTAACCCTCTCCGCTGGTGATCAAGCAAGATTCAGATTGAATTCCTCCCGCAATCCGCAGCGGCACTTGCTTGCGAGCCAAGCTTACCAGCGGTCTCGATCAAATCTGGAGCAACCACATTTTGCGCCCGGCGCTGGTTTTGCGCAAACTGATCGCGGCAAGCCTACCCGGATCTCGATTTCCTAAGATGAACCACCCGCGCGGACTCTACGTCCTGTTTTTCACCGAGATGTGGGAGCGCTTCAGCTTCTATGGCATGCGCGCCCTGCTGGTGCTCTACCTGAACAGCAATTCTTTGGTCAGGT
>JAPSGG010000380.1 GCA_031177845.1 Chromatiales bacterium | reverse complement strand
CCGCATTGAACTCGGCGGCCAGCCTTTTTGCCAGACTCGTCTTGCCGACGCCGATTGGCCCTTCGACGACAATATACCGCGGTGGTTGGATCTTCACGGCTGCGAAATTTCGAGCCGTCGCAGACTGCCTCGCGGACAATGCTTCGCCAGCGCGCGCAAGCGCCCGCGCCCGGGCACGTCGATATCGCCAGCCAGCTCCTCCAATGGATACAGCACAAAGGCCCGCTCGTGCAGGCCCGGATGCGGCACACGAAGCCGTTCATGGTCGATCTGTTGATCCCCGTACAACAAAATATCTAGATCCAATGCGCGGGGACCCCAATGTTCGCCGCCACGTGTCCGACCATGCCTACGCTCGATCGCGAGCAGGCGATCGAGCAGCGCCAGCGGTTCCAGCGTCGTGCGTAACTTTACGACGGCGTTGATGTAATCAGGCTGTTGCGGCGGGCCCATGGGCGGACTGGCGTAGAGGCTGGAATGCGCGACGCGTTCGGTACCTGTGAGCTGTCCCAGCTCGCGGATACCCTGCTTCACGTGAGCGATCGGATCGTCCAGATTGCTGCCGATGCCGACATAACAATCGACTTTCGATCTATGCATTGGCGTTCGCGCGCATGGAGGCCGGCCTGCGCCGGCGCGGGCGCGACTGTTTGCGCGCGATGCCTGTCATTTCCGACTGGACCTGCGCGTCCGCTGCTTGCAGATCGGTCCACCATCGACACGCATCCTGTAGCTCCTCGCCCGCCGCGGCGCGCAGGCAGAGGAAATCATAGGCGGCGCGAAAGCGTGGATGGGCCAGCAGACGCAAAGGGCGTTTGCCTTGGCGTTGGCGGAAGCGTGGCTGCATCAGCCAGATCTCGCGCATAGGTGCGCTGAAGCGCTTTGGCAGAGACGTGTAGCGTGTCTGCTGTGCGACAACCTCGTGGCTGGCGAGCTGCAACGCCTCAAACTCGTTCAGCCCTTGCCCCAACAATACCCGCAGCCGCTCGCGCACGGGCTCCCATAATAGCACTGCGAACAGAAACGCGGGCGTCACGGGTTTGCCGTCGTTGACGCGCGCGTCGGTATTCTCCAAGGCCTTGGCCACGAAGGTGATCGGGAACCCGCATTCCTCTCGGGTCAGCGCGGCCTCGGTCAGCGGAAACAGGTAGCTCAGCAGACTGTAATGCCGCAGCAGCTCGAACGTCGCATGCGCGTAGCCGCCATGAAACATCTTGAGCACCTCATCGAACAGGCGCGCGGCCGGAATATCGGCCAGTAGGTGTCCAAGCTCGAAGGCCGGCGCCTCGGCCTCTGGATGGATCTTGAAGCCAAGCTTTGCTGAGAAGCGCACCGCGCGAAGCATGCGCACTGGGTCCTCGCGATAACGCAACTTGGGATCTCCGATAGGGCGCAATATCCCGGCCTTGAGATCAGCCATGCCGCCCGTGTAGTCCACCACTGAGAAATCGCGGATGTCGTAGTACAGAGCATTGATCGTGAAGTCACGCCGCCACGCGTCCTGCTCAATCGTGCCGTATACATTGTCGCGAATGATGCGGCCGTTCTGGAGCACGGTCTCGTTCGCGTCTTCGCCGTCGAGCAGCGCGCGGAAGGTCGCTACCTCCACGATCTCGCGCCCGAAATGGACATGCGCTAGGCGAAAGCGGCGTCCGATCAGGCGGCAGTTGCGAAATAGCTTGCGCATGTCCTCCGGACGCGCGCTGGTCGCAACATCGAAGTCCTTCGGCTCGCGGCCCAGAAGCAGATCGCGCACGCCGCCGCCCACCATGTAGGCGTCGAAACCGGCGTCTCTTAACCGATATAACACCTTCAGCGCATGTTCGCTGATGTTCGCCCGCGAAATACAGTGCTCGGAGCGGGCGATGATGGTAGGCGTCAGATTAAGGCTGTGAGGACTTTCCTGAGTCGTCACTGACAAACGTCTTGTTAACTAGGTCAGGCGAGGTATGATAGCATCGCGTTACTGTTTATGCAGGCCGGGCTCCCTTCGTCTAGTGGCCCAGGACGTCGCCCTCTCACGGCGAAAACAGGGGTTCGAGTCCCCTAGGGAGCGCCAATAAAGTCAACGGCTTAGAGACAACCACTGCCTTTATGAATAGTATCAAAAACGGCATAAGTGGGCACAGTGGGCACACGTTTAGGGGCAAAGTTTTTCGATTCGAGACCCCTCCGTGGGGTGTGGCTACTCCATCTCCAAGCTCGTGGGCGCGGTGAGCTGCGCGGGCGGTGCGGCACCCTCATACTCGTAGGCGCCGATGTCCGGCGCAGCTCCCGAATACGGCAGGTTCACACCATTGCCTGCCTGCCACTCGATTTCCCACTCGATCGTGATCGTGTTG
>JAPSGG010000123.1 GCA_031177845.1 Chromatiales bacterium | reverse complement strand
GAGTTCGCGCACGACTACCGCTACTTCCCCGAGCCGGACCTGCCGCCGCTGGCGCCCGACCCGGCCTGGGTCGAGCGGATCCGGGCCGCGATGCCGGAGCTGCCGGACGCGCGCCGGGAGCGCTACGTGGCGAGCTTTGGGCTGGGCCCAATCGGTCAGATGAGCTCGCGCATTGCCCTGCACCGCGGCTATCGCGCGATCGCCATCGACCTCGTGTCCGAGCGGCTGCAGCGCGGACGCGACTTCGGGATCGAAGTGCTCGACCTCAACGATCACGACGACATTCCCGACGCAATCCGGCAGATGACCAACGGTCGTGGCACGGACTCGGTGATCGACGCGGTCGGCATGGAGGCGCACGGCTCGCCAGGCGCCAAGCTGGGCCAGCAGCTCGCGGGCCTGTTACCGGACTCGCTCTCGCGACCCCTTATGGAGAAGGCCGGTGTTGACCGCCTGAACGCGCTTTATCTTGCTATCGACACGGTTCGCCGGGGCGGAACGATCTCGATCAGCGGCGTGTACGGCGGCATGGCAGATCCGTTGCCGATGCTGCAGTTGTTCGACAAGCAGATTCAAATACGCATGGGCCAGACTAACGTCAAGCGCTGGATCGATGATCTCATGCCGTTGGTGATGGACCCCGCCGACCCGCTTGGAGTCGAGGGCTTCGCTACACATCGATTGCCACTAGATGATGCGCCGCGTGGTTACGAAATCTTCCAGAAAAAGCAGGACGGCGCAATCAAGGTTCTGCTCCAGCCATAGGATGGTGGCGGAGTTGCCCGCGATCTCGTAGTCGGCCGCGGGCCAAGTCCGCCAGCCAGGTCGCGCTTCTCTCCCGGGTATGTCAGAGGCAGCGGCGCGATGCGTTGCGCTCATGCGAGTTAATTCGAAAAGGGGACACCAATATTCTAAGAACATGCGCTATCACGCTCTAGCCTGCGATTACGATGGCACGCTTGCTTCCTCGGGCAAAGTCTCGGCCGAGACTGTCGCGGCCTTGAAGCGAGTTCGCGACTCGGGGCGCAAGCTCATCCTCGTCACCGGTCGCGAACTGGATGAGCTGCGGGAGGTTTTCCCTGAGTTGAGCCTGTTTGACGCGGTCGTGGCTGAAAATGGTGCGCTCCTCTATTGTCCGGCAACTCGCGAAGAAAGGGTGCTTGCCGATCCGCCGCCCCACAGATTTGTGGAGGCGCTGAAATCACGCGGAGTCAGCCCGCTTTCCCAAGGCCACGTGATCGTCGCCACCTGGAAACCGCACGAGACCGCCACCCTTGAAGTCATTCGCGAACTGGGCCTGGAATTGCAGATCATCTTCAACAAAGAGGCGGTGATGGTACTGCCCAGCGGCGTCAACAAGGCGAGTGGCCTGCAACACGCGCTATCGAGATTGCAGCTGTCCGCACACAACACTGTGGGCGTTGGCGACGCCGAAAACGATCATGCGTTTTTAAGTTCGTGCGAGTGCGCAGCCGCCGTTGCCAATGCGCTTCCAATCACCAAGGAATACGTCGATTTTGTGGCCGAACGAGGTCATGGCGAGGGCGTCGTCGAGCTTATCGAGCGTCTGATTGGGAACGATCTACGAGACCTCGAAGCGAAATTAACGCGCCACGACATCTTATTTGGAAGCGGGGAAAACGGCGAGCAGATACGACTGCCGGCCTATGGCCGCAATATGATGATCGCCGGCACCTCCGGAGGCGGGAAATCGACCATGGCCACCGGGCTCCTAGAGCGGCTCGCGGAAAAGAAATACCAGTATTGCATCATCGATCCGGAAGGCGATTATTCCACTTTGGATGGGGTGGTCGTATTAGGCGACAATCACCGGCCGCCGAACCCGGAGGAAGTGCTAGACGTGCTTACCGCACCAGACCATGACGCGGTCATCAATCTGATCGGCATATCGATCGAACATCGGCCCCACTTTTTCATCGGACTCCTCCGCCGCATCCAGGAGCTGCGCGATAAGCGCGGCCGCCCACACTGGATCCTGGTCGACGAGGCGCACCATCTATTGCCAGCATCAAGGCCGCCGCATGGAGAACTGCTCATGAAGGGCATGATCATGATCACCGTGCATCCCGAGCGCGTGGCACGTGGTGTGCTGTCGACCATCGATACCATGATCGCAATCGGCGACACTGCGGATGAGACGATTCGGAATTTTGCCGAGGCGATCGGCGAATCGGCGCCGGTTATCCCGGATGAGAAGCTTGAGCCCGGTGAGGCCATGATCTGGCTCGACCGGAGCGACCACCGCGCGATGTGGGTGCGAAGTGCTCCGCCACGGACCGAACGGGAGCGGCACAATCGCAAGTACATGGAAGGCGAGCTCGCGCCGGATCTCAGCTTTTACTTTACTGGCCCCGATCGCAAACTGAATCTGCGCGCCCAAAATCTGCACATGTTTCTGCAACTCGCCGACGGCCTCGACGACGAGACCTGGGACTACCATCTGAAGCGAGGAGACTATTCGAAGTGGTTCAGGCAAGCGCTAAAGGACGAGGATCTCGCCCGAGCGATCGAGAGTATGGCGTCATCATTATCGGCTAGGGAGAGCCGCGCCTTCGTGCGAACAAAGATAGAGGAACGCTATACGGCGCCGCAATGAGGCATTGCGAGGGCGGGAACAGCGAGGATTCGAAGACGATGGTGGTTGGCAATCCTCTGCCGACGCGTTTGCGCGCAGCGGTCACATGCTGCCCATTCATTTTTCCATTGAAGCCTGCCCCGGACCTGATCCGAGGCGAGGGGTTTTTGCCCTTCCCGAGGAGGATACAAAAAACGTCAACAGGTGCGACGCTCATTTTCGCGGCTTGCCAACGACTCAAGCAAGGTCTGCAAGGCGTCGATGTCAGCCGGCTTGGTCAGGTGATAGTCGCACCCAGCCGCGCGGGAGCGGCGATGATCCTCTTCCTGTCCCCAGCCGGTGAGCGCGATCAGTGTCACGTCCCGCGATTGTTTTCGGATACGCCGCGCGACCTCATAGCCGTCCATGCCAGGCATGCCAATATCGAGCAGCAGCGCTGCGGGCCGGGACGATTGGAACGCCTGCAGCGCGGTCGGGCCGTCATACACGACGCAGGCCTCGGCGCCAAGTGCCTCCAGCAGCATGCCGAGACTGTCGGCCGCATCGCGATTGTCATCGACGACCAGAATCCGAAGCGGCGAAAGCCGCGCGGAGGTTTGTTCTTGCGCCAGCGCCGCATCGGCAGAATGGTTTACTGCTAACGGGATCTGGACAACGAACTCGCTGCCCTTGCCCAAACCCTCGCTACGCGCCTCGACGTGGCCGCCATGCAACTCGACCAGACTGCGCACCAGAGCTAGTCCGATGCCGAGTCCGCCCTGGGCGCGGCCGGTGGCGCGATCCACCTGGGTAAACATCTCGAACACCTGCGGCAACAGATCGGACCGGATGCCGACTCCGTTATCTCGCACGGAGATCACCGCGTCGTTGCCTTGCTGATGCGCGTTAAGCCAGATCCTCCCCTTCTCTTCTGTATACTTGGCGGCGTTGTTGAGCAGATTTGCAAATACCTGAGCCAGCCGTATAGGATCAGCCTCCACCTCCAGCGGGTCGGTCGGCAAGTCAATCTCGAGTCGATGCCGACCGACCTCGACGAGCGGCCTAGCGGTCTCGATGGCGCTGCGGACAACGTCGGCGAGGTCCACCCGCTCCTTACGCAGCTCGATCTTGCCGCGCGTGATGCGTGAGACTTCCAGCAGGTCGTCGACCAACCGCACCATATGGCTGACCTGCCGCTCCATCATGTCGTGAATGCGATCGGCAGCTTCCCCTTCATGTCCTTGCAGCCGCAGGAAGTGCAAGCCATTGCGGATGGGCGCCAGCGGATTGCGCAACTCGTGCGCCAATGTCGCCAGGAACTCATCTTTGCGCCGATCGGCGTCCTTGAGAGCCTTCTCGGCCCGCTTGCGATCGGTGAGATCTATGAACACCCCCAAGCATCCGCGTACTCGCCCGGCCTCGTCGAATAGGGGAGATGCGTACTCATAGAGGCTGACGGCGTTCCCGTCGGGAAAAACTACATCCACCTCCTCGCTAACCACCGGCGCCCCGAGCCGGGCGGCACGCTGCATCGGCAGGTCTTTGCCCGCAACTTCGGCGCCATTTTTGAACACCCGAAATGGTAAGCGCTCCGCCTCGGGGCCCGTTTTAGAAGAATTGCTGCCCTCGGGAATACGCAGCATAGTGGCGCCAGCCGGATTCATCGTGATATTCGTGCAAGCGGCATCCTGGGCTATGAAGATGCCAACTGGCAAAGTACGTAGTAGGGTTTCGAGCTCCTCGACGTGGCGGTGGAGGTCGTCGTTAAGCGATGCGATTCTGCCTTGGGCCTGCTTGTGGTCGGTGATATCGGCGGTTACGCCAGTCATTTGTACCGGCTTGCCATTGGCATCGTATGCCACACGGCCGTGTGCGGAAATCCAATGCAGGCTGCCGTCCGGCCAATACATCCGGTACTCCGCGTCATACTGAACCTTGTTCTCAATCGCCTGGGCGACCTTCTGCCGAACGACCGCGATGTCTTCCGGATGAATCGCCTGCATCAGTTCGTCGTACGAGAACCGCGCGTCTGGCGCGAGTCCGAAGTTTGCCTTGCACTGGTCGGAGCAGATAATCTCGCCGGTCGCAAGATCCTGTCGCCAGGTGCCGAGCCTTGTAAGCTCAACGGCCATCTGCAGCCGCTGCTCGCTTTCATGCAGCTCACGCCAAGCGCGTGCCCGCTCGATGGACTCCCAACAGCGACTGGTCACATTTCTGACCAGCTCTATCTCATCGCGTGTCCAGTGGCGCGGCGTCTTCTGATGCACGGCCATGCTCGCCACAAAGCGGCCGGCCTTGTGCAGCGGCACGCAGATGACCGCCCGGATCTCGGCGTGCCTGTAGGCTGCCAGATCTTGCATGGTAATGCGTTCGTCCAGATCGGTATCGCTCACGACATACGTTTCATTCGCCCTCATCTGCCGCAGCGCCTCGGCACCGAATTGCGCCATGCTGAAACGCCCGACGATACTTTGCACGCCCCGGCTATAATCGCCGGTGATCGTGAAATGATCCTCGTCGTCATCGATCTCGGTGTAGGCGCAGCGATCAACGCCTAAGTACTGGCCCAGCAGCCTAGCGGATGCGGCCGTTATGTCCTCCGGGTGGGCAAGCGGACGAAGTTCGTCCTCCAGGTGCAGCAGGAACTGGTTGCGGGACTCGGCCAGCCTGCGTCCCGTCACGTCCGAACAGACGGCGAGGACACCCTGGACAGCGCCATCGACATCATGCACTAGGCCGACGCTGTTGCTGACCCACACGACAGAACCATCTTTGCGCAGGTAGCGCTTCTCGGTGACATAATCGGGACCACCTTGGGCGAGGCGCTCGAACATCTCGATGCTGCGCGGTAGGTCATCGGGATGCGTGATGTCCTGCATGCGCATGCGGAGCAACTCGTGGTCGCTGTAGCCTGTGATTTCGCAATACCGCTGGCTGACCAGCGTAAAGCGGCCGTTCAGGTCGGTCTGCGCAATGCCCAAGATCGCCTGGTCGACAATCGCGCGGAAGCGCTGCTCGCTTTTTCTCAGCGCCTGCAAGTCTGCTAAGTGAAAAGGGTCGGGCGCTCTTTTTGTGCTCACTTTACGACAGTCTACAATGGAGTCATAAGCGCATTGTATTACGAACCGAGTGCCCATTGTGGCTCAGGCTACGTTGTACAGGCCCCGCCCGCTGTAATTTTTACCGGTGTTTTTGTCGCCTTTACGCGCATCTCGCA
>JAPSGG010000122.1 GCA_031177845.1 Chromatiales bacterium | reverse complement strand
TTCAAACCACGTCACATGCGCACCGAGCCCGTAGCGAGCCGCCTGATAGAAGTTGTCCTTGGCTTGCGCAAACGACAAGCGCGACTCTAGACGCACGCCTTCAGTGCACAAGCCCTCGACCAGGCCGTAGAACAAGGCTGCGTCGGCGATGCCGTCGGCGATGGTCGGACTGCCGGCCAATACGCGATGCTCGATGCGCACGTGCGGTGTGCCATCTTCGTCGAAACCGATGAGCGGGCGATTCCAGCGCCAGATGGTCCCGTTGTGCAGCCGCAAATGAGCGAGCCGCTCCGCTTCGTCGTCGAACAGCATGGGCAACAATACGGGGAAATGCTGAAGGTTTTCGGTGAAGCATTCGACGATGGAATCGACAGCGTAACCGGAGCCGAAGCTCACGCGTCGCAGAGGTCCCTGCGCGACCTCGTTGAAGCCACCCACCTCGACGGACTGCTCGAACAATGGGATCCGCGTTTCGCTCCACAGATCAAAGCCAAACAGAAGCGGCGAGTTGGCTCCCACCGCGACCATGGGCGCGGACACCGCAATAGCCGCGTTGTAAAGGCGGTGCGCACGCTCGAATGGTGCCTGCACATGGATCTGAAACGAGGTGGCGGCCGATTCCAGCAAAATATTATCATGCTCGCTCTTCAGATGCTGATGGCCGACAATATCCAATCTCAAGGGTCGACCGCCGCGCAAACGGAGCACCTGCTGGTTGAGGGCGCGATAGCGCTTGAGTCCCGACATGTTTGCCAGGCTCAGGTGCTCCGCGCGCAGCGTGGGCAGGATGCCTATAGTCAACACGCGGGCGGCGAGTTCCCTGGCGACGCTGGTGGCGCGGCTCCAGGTAAGATTGAGCGCGGCCTCCAGCCGGCTCAGCGCGCGCCCCATCAGGCGCTCCGGCTCGACGTTCAGTTCGATATTGAACTGCGCCAGTTCCGGGGTGGCGAGTGGATCCGCCATGGCTTGGATAAAGGCGTCGTTGACTGGCGCGGGCTGCATGGTTTCGTAGACCAGCCATGCCTCCAATTCGAAACCTGCCACCGGCCCGCGACCCGATAGCCGGCCCGCCCGCGTCCATTCGAGCAGCAGGTTCGTCTCCCGCTCAAGGCGCTTGGCGTACTCCTCGAAGTCCCGCGCCTTGAAGCGGATAGTGTCTATTTCTTGTCCCACGTCCGCCCCTTTACTGGCCGGAAGTTGAAGGCGATCCGGTCGCACCGAAGCCTTCCCCGGACTTGAGTCTCAAGGATGTCGCTCCTACCAACGCGCGATGCATGTAGGAGCGATCTCGAGCATCGCGATGACATGCTTGTTCAACGACTGCGCAGCATTACATCCAGCGCCCGTAGACGCTCTGGTGTGCCGATGTCGAGCCATGCGCCGCGATAGTGCTCCGCGCTAATCCATCCTCGCGTGGCTGCCCGGCGCAGCAGCGGCGCCAGCGGAAACGCGCCAGGCCTACAGCCGTCGAACAGCCCCGGCCGATAATAGCCGATCCCGCTGAAGGTGAGCCTTGTGCCGCTTGCGAGAGTCAGCCGTCCATGTTCGAGAGAAAAGTCGCCCTGCGGATGGTGCTGCGGGTTGTCCACCAGAACCAGATGCGCCAGGTCTGCGTTGGCAAGCGCGTACGGCTTGAACGGGTAATCGCACCAGATATCGGCGTTTACCACCAGAAAAGGCTCATCGCCCAGCCAAGCCAGCGCCTTGAAGATACCGCCGCCGGTCTCCAGCGCCTGTTCGCCTTCGTCGGAATACCGAATCGTAAGCCCATAACGGTGTCCGTCACCAATCCGCTCCCGAATCCTCGAGCCCAGATGCGCCAAGTTGATCACCACTTCTCGAAAGCCCGCCGCGGCCAGCGTCTCTAGATGGTAGTCGATGAGCGCCTTGCCGCCGGCCTCGAGCAGCGGTTTGGGCGTGTGATCGGTGAGTGGGCGCATTCGTTCCCCACGCCCCGCAGCCAGGATCATGGCCTTCATAGCGCAACATTGGGTAACACATGCCGCTCGAACAGATGCGTGAGCGGGGCCAATTCAGGATATCGCGGCGCTACCGCCATCACGTAGCGCACGAACCGGGGCGTGTCGGCGAGGTAACTTGCCTTGCCGTCCCGATGGGCGAGTCGGGCGAAGATGCCGAGTACTTTGAGATGCCGCTGCAAGCCTATCCAGTCAAAGGCGCGCTGGAAGTCTGCGAACTCTTGCTGCACGGGCAAACTGACTGCGCGCGCTTGTTCCCAGTAAAGTCGCGACCAGCCTTCTACCTGTTGTGCCGGCCAGGATAGGAACGCATCCTTGAGCAGCGATACCACATCGTACGTAATGGGTCCATATACCGCGTCCTGAAAATCCAGCACGCCGGGGTTTGGTTCTGAGTACATTAGATTCCGCGGCATGTAATCGCGATGCACGTACACGTGCGGCTGGGCCATTGCGGACGTGATGAGCCGTGCACAAGTCGTCTCCCACAGCGCCCACGATCCATCGCCAAGGCCGATGCCGAGATGTCTGGGCAAGTACCACTCCGTGAACAGATTCAGCTCGCGCGTGAGCAGCGCTTTGTCATAGGGCGGCAGCACACCTGGTCTAGATGCGAGCTGCCAGCGGATTAGCGCATCAATTGCGTCGCGGAGCAACGCGTCCGCGCGGTCCGACGTGAGCACGTCGAGATAGGTCTTCTTTCCGAGATCGGTCAGCAACAAAAAACCCTGCTCCAGATCCTGCGCGAGCACCTCGGGCGCATGCAGACCCGCCTCGCGCAGCAGCTTCGCTACGTGAATGAAAGGGCGGCAGTCCTCTTTTTCGGGCGGCGCGTCCATGACAATATAGCTCTTGCCGCCTGCGGTCGCGCGAAAGTAGCGCCTGAAGCTTGCGTCACCCGAAGCCAGGGCTACTTCGCAATCCGCAAGGCCTGGCTGCTGCGTCAGCCAGACGCGTAGAAGGTCCAGACGATCGGAGTGAGCGGAAGACATGTTGAAGAATTCGCTGCTTGCTAGGCCCGCGCCAAGCGCGACCAATCGTGCCTCCGGCTCCGGTTCGCCGCCATGCCAAGGGCCTCAGTTGAGCCGGCTATGGTGCTCCTGCAGCTGCAATACCAGCTCCCGTATCTGGCCAGCATCCTCTGCGCCGGGCGTATAGCTCAGATAGCGTTGGAAGTCCTGTAGGGCGGCGTGATAGCACTCAAGCGAATTGAACAACAGGCCGCGGTCGCGATACTCACGCGTAAGCTCCGGGTCGACCAATAGGAGCTTGGTAATGATGGCAATGCCCTTCTCTGCCTTGCCTTGCTGCTGATAAATGCCTTTAAGGTTGAACAGCATCCGCGCCAGGATAAGCCTGTTATTGGCCGCAGAGAGAAAAGGTGCCGGAGATTCAATGTCCCGATCGAATAGGCTTTCGAGCCTTCGCGTGAGGACCTCCACGCTCAACAAAATGCCGCGGTGATACGGATCGATCACAATCTCGCCGCCGCTGTAAGGCAGTTTCACGAGAAAATGGCCAGGAAATGATACGCCCACCAAATCGAGCCCTAGGCGCCGGCCGAGCTCCAAATACACGACCGACATGGTGATTGGAATGCCGCGCCTGCGTTCCAGCACCTCGTTCATATAGCTGTTGCGTGGGTCGTAGTAGTCCTTTGCATTCCCGCTAAAGCCCAACTCATCAAACAGAAAGCGATTGAGTTGCCGAAGCCTGACTTCGACGCTCGCTTGCCGTGGAATGCGCTTGCCCACGTCCTCCGCCCAGCCATCGAGTCGAGCGAGATAGCGAGCCACGTCCAGACCAGGATATTCGTCGGCCGCGATCAACAATGCCGCATGCATGAGGTTCAGTTCGGCCTCCGGGCCGCTGATCAGGCGGCGTAAGGCTTCATTGCAGTCGATAGCCATCGTGTGACATTCTAAAGTGGCTATCCTATTTTTGTAAGCTGTAGCAGTGTGGGCAGCTTGGCCTCTGGCATAATCATGTCCAACCGCACGCTCGCAATCAACGATCGCGTCTACGACTATCTGATCTCGGCCTCGGTGCAGGAGTCGGAAGTACTCATCCGCCTGCGCGAGGAGACAGCTAAAGAGCCGCTGGCGAATATGCAGATTGCGCCCGAACAGGGACAGTTCATGGCGCTGCTGGTCGAGCTGCTGGACGTGCGGCGCGCGATCGAGATCGGCACGTTCACGGGCTACAGTGCGCTTCGCATCGCCATGTCGATGCCGGAGGATGGATACCTGATCTGTTGCGACAATAGCCGAGCGTGGAGCGCGGTTGCGCGGCGGTATTTTGCCGAAGCCGGCCTGGCCGATCGGATCGACCTGCGCGTGGCGGCGGCGCTGGATACACTGAACGATCTGCTCAAGCAGGGACAGGCGGGCACCTTCGACTTCGCGTTTATCGATGCCGATAAGGAGAACTACGAAAACTATTACGAGCGCTGCCTGAAATTGATGCGCCCCGGCGGATTGATTGCCGTGGACAACACCCTGTGGGGCGGCTCGGTGGCCGATCCAGACAATCAGGAGCCGGATACCCTCGCGATCCGCCGCTTCAACGAAAAGCTTTACAAGGACGATCGCATCTCCTTGAGCCTGGTGCCGATCGGCGATGGCCTGACGCTTGCACGCAAGCGGCATAAGAACAGCTAGCAAAAAGACTTAATGCCACGGTTACAGCCTTGTTCAGGGCGCGCAGCTCTGTGCATCGCTTGTCAGACAGCCCATGGAAGCCTGACTTACGATATCGACTGGTTAGTTTTCCGGGTTAATGCTTCTTGTCAGATACTCTTGGAAAAAATCTTGGAATTGCGCTGGTAGTTATACAACTCGCGGCGCTTGATCGGCAGCGCCTTTACGTCGCCTTCCCGGAAGCCGCGCTCCCGAAACCAGTGCGCGGTCTGCGTGGTAAGCACAAACAGCTGCTTAAGTCCCAATGAGGCGGCTTTTTCCTCCAGCTGCCTCAGCAGCATCTCGCCGCGTCCCTCCTTGCGATAGTGAGGATGTACCGCCAGACACGCGATCTCGCCCAGATGTTCCTCGGTAAACGGATATAAGCCCGCACAGCCGATAATCATGCCGTCGCGCTCGATGACATGGAAACGCTGAATCTCCAGCTCCAGTTGCTCGCGCGAGCGGCGCACCAGCACGCCCGTTTGTTCCAGAGGTGCGATGAGCTCTAGGATACCGCCCACATCGTCGATGACCGCCTCGCGCAGTCCTTCATAGGTCTCGGCCGTGATGAGGGTGCCGACGCCATCCCGCGTGTACAGCTCCTTGAGTATTGCGCCGTCGATATGACGGCTGATGAGATGCACGCGGCGCACATTGTTTAAGCAGGCGCTCACCGCGCCTTCGATATCGCGCCGGCACTCGGCGCTCAGAATCCGTCCTCCGCTCAAGAGCGCCTGCGCCTCGGCGAGATTCATCTGCGCTACCTGCCTGCGCCGATGATCGCGCAGGCCTGGGCCCTCTGTGAGAAAGATCAGCTTGTCGGCGGGCAGTGAGGCGGCGGTCATGGTAGCGACATCGATTGCGCTTAAGTTGAACACTTCGCCGGTGGGAGAAAAGCCGAGCGGCGAGAGCAGTACGATGTTGCCGTGATTCAATTGCTGGCGGATGCCTTCGGCATCGATCTTGCGCACCTCGCCGGTATGTTGGTAATCGATGCCATCACGCACGCCCAAGGGGCGTGCGATGACGAAATTGCCAGACGCCACTCGCAACCGTATCCCCGACATGGGCGTATTTTTGAGGCCCGTCGAGAGCTGCGCCTCGATCTCCACCCGTACCGGCCGGACGTCGACCTGGA
>JAPSGG010000379.1 GCA_031177845.1 Chromatiales bacterium | reverse complement strand
TGTGCGCCAAGCCGTGCGGGCTAACGTGCGCACGTCAGCGAACCAGCTGCGGCACGGTTCGGCGATTTTGGAGACCCTGATCGAACGCGATGGCCTACTGGTTGTAGGCGCTGAATACTCGCTGGAGACTGGGATAGTCGAATTCTTCGAGGGCATTCCGGAGGCCCGCTAATAAGGCAATGAAGCAGACGGGCTGAAGCGCATCGCCACTTCGGGTGCTACATCGCCTCTCCATCCCACCATGCCCCTTCGATTTGCCCCCGGAAAGCACAAAAAGTTAGTTCTTGCGCCTGTTCCTGCTTTAGGTCTCAAAGGACTGCGTCAGTGGCTGCAGCACGAAGGTCATCATAGCCGTGAGTTGGTGTACTAACAGCATCAGCCATGCAATCCTGCAACTGAGCAATGCCCTAAGGTCCAGGGCTGCTTGAGAGCGTCCTCAAGCGCGCTACTATTGTTCTGTGTCGAGCTCCACTGCTTTGCGATAGCGCATGGCTTCCTCGCACCCGGTCATCTGACTGCGCAAGCGGCCTGGTGTGCTCCTGCAAGCTCCGCGTACCTTCATTGCCTACTGCATCGTCAGCACCACACGAAAGCGAGCCTTATTGGAGATCATGCGCTCATACGCGCTCGCTGCTTCTTCAAGAGGATAGGTCTCGATCTGGGCACGTGTGTTGGATAATACACTGAAGGCCAAGGTGTCCTCGGAATCACGCGGGGTGCCACTGGGCCAGCCGCTGATGGAGCGACGCTTCATGATCAGTTGAAATGGGCTGACCTCGATCGGCTCGGGGGTCGCTCCAACCATCAGCAATCTGCCGTCGACGGCTAGCCCATCGATGACCGACGACATCGCCTTGGCGCTGGGCGCGGTCGCCAGGATTACTCGCGCGCCGCCCCGCTCTTGCAGTGCTTGAGCAGGGTTGCTTGCCTCAGTGTCAATGTATTCCTTGGCGCCCAATGCCAGGGCCAGTTCCTTTTTGTCCCCGCCGCGGGATAGCGCAATCGTATGAAAACCCATGCTGGCAGCATATTGAATCCCTAAGTGCCCCAGGCCGCCGACACCTTGCACTGCGACTATGTCTCCGGGCCGGGCGCCGCTGTTGCGCAACGCGTTGTACGTTGTAATCCCGGCGCACAAAAGCGGCGCCGCGTCTACGGACGACAGTTCGTCCGGAATGGCGGCCACGGCCTCCTGGGGCACGACCACGTATTCTGCATATCCGCCATCGTACGTGATGCCGCAGATCTGCTCATTTTCACAGGTGATGAAGTCGCCACGTCGGCAGGATTCACAATGGAAACAGTGCCCACCATGCCAACCGACCCCGACGCGCTCACCGGGAGACCAGGCAATCACGTCGTCGCCTACCGACTTGATTCGGCCGGCGATCTCATGGCCCGGCACGCGTGGATATTCGAGTCCGGGAAATGCGCCTTCCTTGACGAAGGCATCACTATGGCAGATCCCGCAGGCTTCGACCTTGATCAGAACCTGGCCTGATTGCGGTTCCGGAATCTCGCGTTCGACGGACTCAAAGTCGCCGCCGGCCTTACTGAGCTGCATGGCTTGCATGGTAGGCATTACAACCCTCCTGATAAGGAACACGTATTATGAAAATTACCTTAATGGATCGATCCCGTCCTAAAACCGAAAAGCAAGATACACGCCGATCGGCCGCGCAGCACCCGTAAGTGCCACGCCTGTGTCCTCGCACCGCGTCTGTAGCGCGTACTCGGTGCGGGGGAGCCGCCTTACCCACTTTTGCATAGATCATCAGAGGGTTGCGCCCATGACTGAATTGATATAGTTACTGGTTCAGCGCGCATCCCAGCAGACCTTTAAATCGAATGGGCGCAGATCAATCGATTGTGTGCGGCGGATTACAGCCAGGCCGTGGCCCGTACTGTCGTCGGCTTCGTGGCAGCCTCAAGAAGGACAGAGTAGATAATTCAAAATGAGAACGCTCGCTGCAGGACTGATAGGTGGGCTCACCCTGAATTTGGCAATGCTCCTTACCTTCCGATCCATCGGATTTGGGTGGAACGGTGATGGCATATTGCTTGATCCGTCACTACAAAGCCAAAAGCTTATTGCCGTTTGGACAGAGCTAGAGCCGCTTCCACTCGTTGTTGCTGACCCGCCCCCGATCATTTTCGGACTTATGCTGTTTGGGATCGGTCATGCGCTTGTTTACAAGTGGTTATCTGCCACGTGGCCTCCCGGAGTTGTCCCTCGGGCGTTGCGGTTAGCAGGTTTGCTGTTCTTCATGACATTTCTATTTTGGGAGTTTTTTACGCCGTTCAATCAATTCGGAGAACCACTGCCTTTGGTACTGCTAGAGCTGTGCTTCTGGGT
>JAPSGG010000121.1 GCA_031177845.1 Chromatiales bacterium | reverse complement strand
GTCGGCATTTGGGTTTGCAAGATTTCGACTGCACGAATTACCGACAGGAGGAGATCGTGGGTATATTGACTTGGATCATTCTCGGCTTAATCGCCGGCGTGCTCGCTAAATTGATCATGCCAGGTAGCGATCCCGGGGGTTTTATCATCACAATTCTGCTAGGCATCGCCGGCGCGCTGGTCGGAGGCTTTATTGCCTCGGCGGTCGGGTTTGGATCCGTCTCGGGTTTCAACCTTTGGAGCATCATCATCGCCATTCTCGGCGCCGTGTTATTGCTCTGGATCTATCGCCTAATCATGGGCAGGCGAGCGAGATCAGCATGAGAAGGTGCGTTTGAACCAGCGGCCGAAAACAGCTGGCACATCATGTGCCGGAGGTCATGAAAGGTGGATTTGATTCAACAATTAGTTAGCCAATTGGGTGTGAAAGAACATCAGGCCAGAGGAGGCGCGGGGCTTCTGTTTAAGCAGGCCAAGGAAAGACTTGGCGGCGGTGAGTTTTCGCAGATCGCGCGAAGTGTTCCCGGCGCCAAGGACCTGGTCAATGACGCTCCGCAGAGTGGAGGCGTCATGGGTGCCATCGGCGGTCTGGCCTCGGGGCTTGGAGGTAAAGCGGGAGAATGGGGAAATATGGCTGCCCTTGCAGGTGGCTTTTCAAAGCTAGGGCTGGACAGCGGGATGATGGGCAAATTCATTCCCGTCGTTCTTTCCCACGTGCAGGGAACAGGCGGTGAAGGAGCCAAGCATCTGCTGGAGAAGGCCTTGCAGCCGGGCAAATGATCGAACTGGGCGAACTCGATTGGTGCTCGCCCGTGCGAATCCAATCCGGCACAGCATGGGCGAGCATTGGCCTCGCGAACAGCCACCGCATTAGACTTCGACAGCATTTCGGGCACAAAATCGGTCCGCCCTGTGTGTCCGAAGCAGGCACTTCTAGAGCTTTGTAAGCCCACTCAGGTGCGCTAGTGCTGGCGTCGCCCAATCTGTACATGCACGGGCGGCCGAGAAGTGGCTGGATAATCCATCATCGCTCACAGAGTGCAGAGGGATGGATGACAGCGCCCCTAAGTCTACTGTGGACACCCCTTCGATAGCGTATGTCATTCGCGTTGTTCCGCGCTCTCAGCCGAACAAGCGCACAACCAAGCGTTGGTCCTCCAGAATAGGGGCTAATCTTTGAGTTCGCTGAATGCCTTCTCTAAGCCTTATAGTTTCTGGGTTCCCGCTTGCTCGTACGCACTACGGGGGATCTTTCCCCGCATTCTAAGGCGACGTGAGCCTCTGCGGGCTCTGGCGGGTTCGGTGTGCCTATCATGCCATCGGGCAGGTAACGGAATAGAGGACCTGTAAAAAATCCCTCTCGCCCCAAGGGCGAGAGGGATTCATTGCGCAGGCCGCGTATTGTGGGACTACGGTATCTGCCTTTGGCCGGTCTGTTTCTGGCCCTGGCCACTCTGCTTTGGGCCCTGCTCGGTCTGGAGGGCGGCGAATTCGCTGATGGGGATGTTCAGCTTGATGGGCTGATATTGATTTTCCCGATAATCTGCGGCTTTTGCCAATTGTTTGTCAGTTTTGTTGGTCGCCACCTGATCCTGCTCCATCTGCAGCTCGTCGGCTGGCACTACGACTGCTTCGCCGCCCAAGCCCAGAATCGCATTGGTTTGTACAACGGCGTAAACACGCTGATTCTGCTTGCTGACCACAAGATCGGTGATCTCGCCGATCTCTTCGCCTTTGGCGCCCACGATCTCCTGACCGACGAGTTCATTTCCCGTCATATTCATGATTTGCCTGCCTCGCTGCTGCTGTCCCTGTTGCTGCGCCTGCATCTGCTGTTGCGCCTGTTGCTGCGGGCCTTCCTGCAGAGACCGGAAGCTGATCACGGGCTTGGCCTGCTCCACCGTGATCTTCGGCTCCCCGATCTGCTGAACCTGCACCTTAGGCTCCGCCGGCTGGAGTTGCACCTGGGGCTTGGCTTGCTGAACCTCAATGTCCGGCGGCGCGCGATTGACCCGGATCTCCGGCTCGGCCTGCTGCACCCGCACCTCTGGCTGCGGCATCTGAACCTGGACTTGGGGCGGTGGCTGGATGATGGTGACCTCCGGTTCTGGCATCAGCACCCGGATTTGCGGTGGGGGTTGTTTGACCGTCACCTCCGGCTGGGGTTGCTTGACTGTTACGATCGGCCGCGGCTGCTCCACGGTGACCTTGGGCTTTGGCTGCTCAACCACAATGTCCGGGCCTTCTCCGGCCAGATCTCGCTCTTCAGTGACCTTTTCCTGGGTCTGCCGAGCTTGCTCGCCAGCCTGTCCAGCTTTCTGCGCTTGTTGGGCTTGAGGGCCGGCCGGCTCGGCCTCTTGCGCCTGCGCGCTATGCCAGGCCGCACTCGTGGCTAAGGCCAGTCCCACGGCCGTGCTGAACAAAAGCGAATTCATACGGCGTATGTGGGTCGTTACACTATCTAACTGTCGCATAACACTGTCTGACTGCTGCATCTGGTCCTCCTTCATCGAAGTTGCGGGTTCGTGCGTATGCCACTTAGGGCATAAGATGCCGGGTTACGCGCTCGTACCAGCGTTACGACGATGTATTCGGAGATAGTTGTTCTGCTCGCAAACCATGCACTTGCGGTTACCCGTACTACAGGACCAGCCAATGTCTGGCGGGTTGAGACCAGCTTGGGCTATTGCGTCTCCAATTCGCCTGGGGCTACACGCCTCTCGTCCCGAGATTTCTCCTCTAGCGACTGGTTTCCCGGGGCCTGCTCCGTCTCGAAGCCGCCCACATCGCCGCCTTTGCCCGCAGGCTCCTCTACCGCCCCCTGTTCCCTGGGCTCGGGCTGCGTGCCGAGGTTTTCCTCCTCGCCCATTCCGCCTTGCTCGCATGCGGTCAGGGTGCCGATGAGGACAAGACCGCTTGCGGCCGCGAAAAGAACTCGCTTAGCCTTATGCAGACCGGAGTCTGCGCGGATGAAATGTGTTTGCTGCATTCGCAATACCTCTTTGTCGATTTGAAAATTCAGTGTCCGTCCGCGCCCGCGGCCGATGGACCCGGTCACGAGCCATCAATGGCCCAATCGGCGGGCTTCCGGGGAACTCCGCGCGTTTGGATGAGCATCATCCGGTGGAACTGGTCTTGTCTTGGCGTCCCGGCTCGCCCAATCCCTGTTTATGCGCCTCGTCTACGGCCGAATCTCGCGTGGCCCGCGCGACTTTTTGCGCCTCGTCCATGGCTGTATCTTTTGCGGCTTGCGCGGCGCGTTGTGCCTTCTCGAGCTGTTCCTTGCCTGTCTCCCGCGCGCGCTCCATGACCTCGTCGCGGGTCTCGCCCATCAATTCGTCTTCGCGATGTGTCCGTGGCAGTCCCGCGGCGAGCGCGGCACCTAGAGCGACGCCGATCGCGCCGAGTACGAGCGGTTGCTCGTGCAGCAGATATTCGAATCCGCTCTTAGCGCGGACAGCTCCTTGCCGACTCATCTCGCTCATGCGAGAAACGGTCTCGCGGGTACCATAACTTACGCGTTTAATACCCTCGCGGGCGCTGTGAGATAGTTGATGGGCACCATCGGATAATTGATGCATATGCTCGCGACCGCTGCTTGCCGCGCGCTCCAAACCCGCGCGGGCTTGATCCAAACCTGCGCGAACTTGATGCGCCGCAGCCTTGGTTTTGCTCCCAGCTTGGGAAGCCATGCCGCTCATCCGATTGCCGATGTCCTTGCCTGTTCGAAGCGCATCTGCATGGGCCGAACCGCTGCGACCGGACATCACCAACCATGCTAGCCCAAGTCCAGCCAAGGCCACGGGTACAGGATTCTGCGCAACGGTCTGTTTAAAGTTCGAAACAAACTCACTGCCCCCGCTGGAGCGGAATTGGCTCAACATCTGATCGAACAGTTCGCCCGGCGAAAGCTTTCGCTGAAGCGCTTCTAACGTATCGCCCAACTGAGCGCGAGTCCGATCAAGATCGGCCTCGATCTCTCTCGGATCTCTGTTGTGTCCGTTAGTCGTCATCTCGATTGCTCCTGTGCAAACGCTTTGCCTTTAGACTGTACTGCGCACACCGGGTGTTGTGCGCCCCGTTTGATCGCTGTTGGGGCTCGCCTCGTCCAAATCCTCGGCGACTTCATCGCTAGGTCCCGAGATGCTGGATCTGCCACCGCCATATACGGCAGGGCCGGCTTCGTCGCTGGAGGGGCTAGCCTGATCCAGGTCTTCCGCCACTTCATCGCTGGGTCCGGAAACGCCGCCTCCGATGCCTCCTAAGACGTGCGGATCTTGCGCCTGGGAATGGAGAGGATCTTGATAGCCACCTTCCATATCGCCGTACGGACCCATCAAGGGACTGATCTGCGAATCGTCGCGCCTTCCGGACAACGCAAGCCAGGCCAGGCCAATTCCGACCAGTGTTACGGCCAGGGGATTGCGAGTGATCGTGTGCTTAAGGCTCAAAGCGAGGTCCCCGTCATTACTGGAACGCATATAGCTCAGCGCCTGGTCGAACAGTTCTCCGGGCGAGAACTTGTGCTGAAGCTCGTCTAGCGTATGGCTCATCTGGGCGCGGGTGCGGTCGAGCTCAGCTTCGATCTCTCGCGGATCTCTAGTGTGGCCAGTATTGTTCATCGCAATTGCTCCTGTGCAAAGGCCTTGTCTTTACGCATCGACTCGGCGCTACGCTGTGGCGCGAGGTTTCTGGCTTTCAGATTGCTGCGGCCGATCGCGAAGGCGATCAGGCCGATGATCAAGATGGCGCCGCCGATGACCAACGCCGCTAACCACCGAGGCCACACCTGTGCGAGGCCATAGATGGCGGCTTCCATCAGCCCGATCAGGCCTACAAGCAGAAGGACCGCGGCGACCACCAACGAGGCAACGCCACTCTGGACCTGCGCGACCTTCTCGGAGACCTCGGCCTTGGCCAATTCCGCCTCATTCCTCACCAGGGAGGACAATTCCTGCATGAGATCCTTGATGAGACCGCCTATCGAGCGATCCTCGCCGTAGTTCACTTGCCTATTCGGTTGCATGACTGCCTCCTATGTGGGTGTGCCGACGGACTCGCGCGTGGAATCCGGTTGCGAGTAACGGTCTGCGCCGGACCAGGACTCACCCGAAGGCGAGGGCGAGGTGCTCTTGAGAAAGCGCGCCACGAGGAATCCCGCCGCGACCGCGCCGCCTAGGAACACGCCCGGCTGCTTTCTCGCGAAGTCCTGCACCTGGGCCGCTAGACTGTCGATGTCTCGATTGCGCAAGGTGTTCCCGAACCTTTCCAGGCTGTCCGCCGCGCGTTCGGCGTAAGTCGCCATTGGACCCTGATCCTGCGCGTACAGCTGTTCGGCAGTGGTCCGCAGGGCCTGGGCCAATCCCGAGATCTGACCGGCCGCGGCACGTTGCTGCTCGCCGACGATCGCTTGCACCCGTCTTTTTGCGTCGCCCATCAGCTCTTGCGCTTCCCTTCGAGCGGTCTGCTTCGTGCTTTGCAAAGACGCGGCGGCGTCACTGGGGGCGTCACTGGGATCGCCTGCCGCTCTGGTGGTATGTCGGCCGAGGTCTTGACTTTCAGTCTTGGTGTCTGAGTCAGCCATATTCGCTTAGCTCCGCAATCAATTGAGTGTCTAACGATGGTGCTGCGGACGAACAAGCGCGGCACAGCGCCATCGTGCTACAAGGAATCATTCAATAATCGTGCCCCGGAAGGGGGGGCATTGCGTTGAAGCGCTATCACGGTATAGGGCGGTGCATATCCACCCCACGGGGTGTATCGAAAGTCCCACGTACTGAACAAGGGATCGGTGGTTCAGCCCATTCAAGCCCGCACGGCGA
>JAPSGG010000120.1 GCA_031177845.1 Chromatiales bacterium | reverse complement strand
GACGGCGGCACCGGCGCCGTTCGTCCGTCGCTGCGCCGCACTGTCGGGGCTCGCGGCCTCAGGTGCTTTTGAGCAGCGCGTACACGGCGCCGGTGCCGCCGTCGAGCGGCCGCGCCGAGCAGAACGCAAGCACATCTTTGTTTCGGCGCAGCCAACACTCGACCAGCGGCTTGATGACCGGCCCACGATTGCTCGAGCGGCGCCCCTTTCCGTGTACGATGCGCACGCAGCGCGCGTTCGCGGCCTTCGCTTGCTGGATGAATTGCATGAGTGCTGTCTGCGCCGCGCGTGCGTTCATGCCGTGAAGATCAAGCTCCGCGCCGATACGATACTGGCCGCGCTTGAGCTTGCGCATGACCGTCTTGCGCACGCCGGCGCGGCAAAAGAAAAGGGCGTCGCCGGGCTGAATGTCGTAACTGTCGAGGTCGGTGGTGAGGATCTCTTCCATCACGCGCGCCTCGTCCCGCCGGGTCTGATAAGCGCGCGGAGCGGGCCGACTCGGCCGGTGCTGGACCTTGTCGCTGCGCAGCCGTTTTACGTCGGCTACCGAATCGCGAAAGATCGCGATCTCAGCATCACTGAGCATGTCTGTTGCGTTCATTTCGGTACACTCGCGCGTGCGTGCTTTATTCGAAGTCCCCTTAATACTATCGTTGCGGCTTGCAGTATAGTAGGAAAAGAACTCCAATCCCGCATGGACTTAGATGCATTTCCTGATAAGTAACGACGACGGCTACCGGGCGAAGGGCCTGATCTGCCTCGCCGAGGCATTGGCCTCGATCGCGCAGGTATCGGTGGTGGCGCCGGACCGCGATCGCAGTGGCGCGAGCAACTCTCTGACCCTGGATCAGCCCTTGCGCGCGATCATTGGCGACAACGGCTACATAAGCGTGGACGGCACGCCGACGGATTGCGTGCATTTGGCCATCACTGGCTTGTTGGACACGGAACCGGACATGGTGGTTTCGGGCATCAATGGTGGCCCCAACCTGGGAGATGATGTGCTTTATTCCGGAACCGTGGCGGCCGCCATGGAGGGACGGTTTCTGGGTTATCCGGCGATGGCCATTTCGCTCGCCGCTGTGGAGCCGCGCCACTTCGATACGGCCGCGCAGGTGGCAATCACGTTAATAAAACGGCTTGAAACGCAGCGCCTGTCCCCGGATATTATACTGAACGTCAACGTCCCGGATGTTCCCCTCGCTGAGATCGCCGGTTTTCAGAGCACCCGCCTGGGCCACCGCCACAAGGCCGAACCTGTGGTGCGCATGGCGGACCCGCGCGGGCGCACCATCTATTGGGTGGGGCCTGCGGGCGCTGAGCAGGACGCGGGCCCGGGCACGGACTTTTATGCGGTTAATCATAACTACGTTTCAGTCACGCCGATCCAGATCGATCTCACGCGGTATGATGCCATGAACATGATCGCCGATTGGCTGGATGGTTGCGAGCCATGAGCCGAGACATCAGCGGCATCGGCATGACCTCACAGCGCACGCGGGATCGGTTAGCCGAGCGCTTGCAGGCCAAGGGCATCCGTGACCGGCGCGTGCTAAACGCCATCCGGCGCACACCGCGTCATCTGTTCGTAGAAGAGGCCTTGAGCAGCCGCGCCTACGAAGATACGGCGCTGCCCATTGGGCATTGCCAGACCATCTCCCAGCCATACATTGTCGCGCGCATGACCGAAGCGCTATTGGTGCCAGGAGTGCCGCGCGAGGTGCTGGAGATCGGTACCGGCTCCGGCTATCAGGCTGCGCTGCTGGCGCAACTGGTCGAACACGTCTACACAGTCGAGCTCATCCGCGAACTGTCCGTGCAGGCCCGCGAACGCATCCGCAAGCTCAGGCTCAAGAACGTGAGTTTCAAGCAGTCAGACGGTTCTTGGGGCTGGCCGGAACACGCGCCGTTTGACGCCATCATGGTGACCGCTGCGCCGGAAGAGATACCGGATGCCTTGCTCGATCAGCTAAGTATCGGCGGGCGCATGGTGATCCCGGTCGGGCGCAAAAGCGGCATGCAGCGGTTGGTGCTGATCACCCGCTTGGCCGACCGCTATGAGCAGGAGGAACTGGAGGCGGTGAGCTTCGTCCCGCTCGTACAGGGGCCTAAAACATCCTGACGCAAATGAACAAACCTGCCAAGGACTTCAAGACTTGAAACTGTTTACGCCGCTCTACCAGCGCGCGATGGCGTGGGCGGCGCATCGGCATGCGCCGCGCTACCTGGCAGGGCTGAGTTTCGCGGAATCTTTCTTCTTTCCCATCCCACCCGATGTGATGCTAGCGCCGATGGCGGCCGCCACGCCCGCCAGGGCGCTCCGCTTCGCGCTGATCTGCACGCTGGCGTCGGTGCTGGGCGGTATGTTCGGTTATCTGCTGGGCTGGCTCGCCTTCGACGTCATCTCGCCATGGATCAAGACCACCGCATATTGGCCGCAGTATCTGACTGCGCGAGCCTGGTTCGATCGATGGGGCGTGTGGGTGATCTTCGTGGCGGCCTTCTCGCCCATCCCTTACAAGGTCTTCACGATCGCAGCTGGCACGTTGTCGCAGGCACTGGTGCCCTTCGTCGTAGCGTCGTTTATCGGCCGCGGCGCGCGCTTCTTCATGGTAGCGGCATTGCTTGCCTGGCTGGGACCGCGCTTAGAGCCCGTAGTGCAACGCTATGTCGAGTGGCTCGGATGGTCGACCGTAGTGTTGCTGGTGCTGACGGTGGCTTGGCTGCAGCTGCGGAGCTGATGAAGAAGTGTCTAAACATACTCGGATTCATCTCGGTCGCACTGCTTTTACCAGGCTGCACGAGCGTTGTCGATTACGACGCGCCGGTCTCGGCGCAGGAACGCGATCTCTACATAATCCGCGAGGGCGAAAGCCTCTACGCGATCGCCTGGCGGTACGGCCTAGACTACAAGCTGGTGGCGGCCTGGAACAACATCAAGCCACCTTACACCATCTATCCAGGCCAGCGCATCCGGCTTAATCCGCCATCCGCGATCGCGCGCGCGGAGACGCCGCAGCCGAGGGCCGAGTCTCCCATGCAACCGGCCCCACCTCCGCGGCCCTCTGCGCCTGTTGCGCGTACAACAAATCCCGTGGCCGCGCAGCCCACATTACGTCCGCCACCGCCGGTGCACAGCCCGCCCGTCACGAGCTCGCCTTCGCCGTCGGCTGTGCAAGCCGCGGCGCATAGGTGGCAGTGGCCTGTGCAGGGCGAAATCATTCGCCGCTTTGAACCCTACGGAAACGGCAAGAAAGGCATCGATATCGCGGGCCAATCGGGCCAGCCGATCCAGGCCGCATCGAGCGGAAAAGTCGTCTACAGCGGCGGTGGACTTGTCGGTTACGGCCAGCTTATTATCATCAAGCACGACCAGAATTTTCTAAGCGCCTATGCGCACAACCGCAAGCTCCTGGTCAAAGAGGGCGAGCAGGTGCGTGCGGGGCAGATGATCGCGGAGTTGGGAAGCACGGGCGCGCCGCGCCCGATGCTGCACTTCGAGATAAGGCTCGATGGCGAGCCGGTGGATCCGCTCAGATATCTGCCCAGGCGCTAGTGCCGTCACGGCGCGCATGACGTAATACTGGAGGGTCAATGCACAAATCGCGCGACGAGCGTGCAGATTTAGAACAAGAGAATCAGGAAGACGGCGGGTCTAGCGCTGATAAGCTCGTGGACGGCATTATCGGGGAGCCGCCGGCGGCAGACGATTTAGTCGATGCGTTCGACGAAGCGATCGAGGAGATCGATGAGGCCATAGAGGAAGAAATTGCCGGCGAGGAAAGCGAAGGCGAAACCGAGGCCTGCACCCGCGATCATCCTCGCCAGGGCGACCTGGATGCCACCCGCCTGTACCTGAACGAAATCGAATTCTCTCCCCTCCTGACGCCAGAGCAAGAGGTGTACTACGCGCGCCTCGCCCAGCAGGGCGTGGAGAGCGGGCGGCGCAAGATGATCGAAAGCAATCTGCGCCTGGTGGTGAAGATCGCACGTCGCTATCTCAACCGTGGGCTGGCCCTGCTCGATCTCATCGCGGAGGGCAATCTGGGCCTGATCCGCGCGGTCGAGAAGTTCGACCCGGAGAAGGGATTCCGCTTCTCCACCTACGCGACCTGGTGGATCCGCCAGACCATCGAACGCGCGATCATGAATCAGACCCGCACGATCCGTTTGCCTATTCACGTCATCAAGGAGCTGAACCTTTACTTACGCGCCGCGCGCAAGCTCGCGCAGGATCTGGAACACGAACCCACCGCCGAAGAGGTCGCACGGCTACTCGACAAGCCCATCGCAGAGGTCAAGAGGCTGCTCAACCTGGGCGAGCGGGTGACCTCGGTAGACCTGCCGATCGGCAGGGATGGAGACCGGCCGCTGTTGGATGTCATCCCGGACGAATCCAGTCCGGAGCCTCCGACCATGCTGCAAAACGAAGGCGTACACGCGCATATCGATGCCTGGCTGGATGAGCTAGATGGCAAGCAGCGCGCGGTGGTGATCCGTCGCTTCGGGCTCTATGGCTATGACCGTGCGACGCTCGAAGAAGTTGGCGCCGAACTGGGCGTGACCCGCGAGCGGGTGCGCCAGATCCAGATGGATGCGCTGCGACGCCTACGCAAGATTATGGAAAGCCGCGGGTTTTCGGAGGACAACTTGCTGAAGGAGTAAATTCTGAGAGTAGGGAATAGGAGACCTAAGAGTCCATAACGGACCGCAGGAGTGCCGCGCCCTAACCTCTAGGCCCTGGTCCTTACCGTACCAACAATGCAGCGGCCACCGCCCTTTCCTCCGACATCAGCAGGTTGTAAGTTCTACAAGCCGCCGCGGTGTCCATGACCTCCATTCCGACCCCCCGTTGCAGGAAATATCGCATGATCTCCGGGCCCGGAAACCGGAGGCGTTGGCCCGCACCGAGCAGCACAACCTCCGGCCGCAGGGCTGCGATGGATTCGAGATGGGAGCACCGCAGTTCGGCAAGGGTTTGTGGTTGCCAATCCGGGTTCAGGTGATCAGGTGTTACGATCAGGCTGCGTGCGAAGCTTTGTTCGTTGACAACGATGAGGCCTTCGCGGTAGCCGCGGATCACGTACCGGCCCGAGCTAACTTCCTGGGTGATATTCAAAGCCGGGCCCGCTATAAAACAGGCAGGGGCACCGGCGATTTCGCCAACGCGCGAGCCACCGCGGCCAGATTGCTGCCGGCCGCGAGCTTCGCCGTGCGGTGCGACCAGTCGTGGCCATAAGCGGTCTTAAGGTAACTCGGGCCTGGCCCGGGCCCGGCATTCCAGTAGGTCCAGGATTGACTCGGCACGGTGAAGCCGATATCAACCAGCGCACCAGAGATCTCGCTGATGACATGATGCGCGCCATCCTCGTTGCCGGTGACGACCACGCCGGCGACGCGGTTGTACCCGACAGGCCGCTTCTGGTCGTCAGTCTCGGACAGCATCGCGTCCATACGTTCGAGCACGCGCTTGGCGATGCTAGATGGTTGGCCCAGCCAAGTGGGAGTCGCGATCACGAGAATCTCAGAGGAGAGAACCCGCTCGAGGATCTGCAGCCACTGGTCGCCATCACCCTCGTCGGAGCTGACCCCAGGATGAACCTTGTAGTCCACCGCGCGTAGAAGTTCGGTCTGCACGCCGTGTTGTTCTAAGGCGTCCATGAGGACCTTGGTGAGCGCCTCAGTGTTCGAGGTCTCCGTGAGGATTTCATGGTGCAGTTCAGTATCAGGGCTCGCATCATCGATTCCTCAGTCGGTGGGCTCCCCCTGTGAGGGACGCAAAACCCATGCCCCAGCGAGGGCCGAGCGCCCTTCGGCTTAGAACTGAACT
>JAPSGG010000119.1 GCA_031177845.1 Chromatiales bacterium | reverse complement strand
TTCCGCTGGGCAGGCCGCGGCTGGCATCGTTGGTGCCGAACATGATCAGCCAGTATTGTGACTCGGCATGGCGCGACAGCGTGGAACCGACTCTGCTAGCGCCGCTGCTTCCACCCTTTCCGGCTGTGGTACCCCCTAGGCCCTCGTTCATCACGGTGATGGGCACGGCTACGTGGAGGGATAGCCAATCATTCAGAATCGGAGTAAACCCTCTGCTCACGTTGCGTTGATCTGCCGAGGCATCATCACCAGCGATGTCATCGTTGGAACCACTTGTAATGCTGTCGCCCATCGCCACGAAATACCTGGCATTCGTACCCACGATCCTGTTCGTGTCCTGCGCAGCCGAACCGGGCATAGCCATGCCAGCGCCGTCGACAATGGCGGCCGTGATGACATGATCGCCCAACGAGACATTGGTGAAGCTGCCGGAGTAGGGTGCGGTTTGATCAGTGAAGGAGCGCCTATTGTCGAGCGTGAACCGTACGCCGCCACCGGAAGGCACGCCAAGGGCGACCGCCGCTACCGCCAGAGTGCCCGTCGGCTCCACCGAGTAAGACACGGGCTTGGAGATGACCACTTTCGCGGCCGTCGAGCTGGACTCGATCACGACATCATCGAACGCTGCTCGATGTTGTGAGAAAAGCCCTACGCTGCCCTTGCGAAGGCTCGAATCCACCGCGCCGAACAGTGGCTCACCGTCCAGGTAGACCAGAATATTCGAGCCTTTTAGGTCGATCGTGACGGTATGGGGCTTGCTGAAATCGGGGCCTCTCCCATCGAAGGCCAGCGTCTGGAACGAGCCATTGACTCTCTTCTCCAGGCGACTAAAGCCCTGGCTTCTGTTGATCGAAAAGCGATAGTAGTTGCTGTTGTTCTGGTATCTAAACATGACCCCGACGCTCTCAATCGCGTCGGGAATAATCTTCACCGACAGCACATAATCCGTGAAATTTAAGCCATTCTTGTAATACGCATAGGTTCCCGTATGAAAGCTTTGCGTGAAGTTGCGCAGTCGATTACTCTGCCGATAGCTGCCATTCGTCACCTGCCAGGCGGGCGTGCCGGAACCGTCCTTCATCACCGACCAGCCGTTCGCGTTGCCGTCGTTGAAGTCGTCCGAGAAGAGGATGGCGCCGTGGACCCCAGCACTCGCGCACAGCAAGAATACACCCACAAGGCCGATGCGTAATTTGCTTATCGTTCTCATGGGAAACCTTCCTTGTTGTGGGGCCAAGCAAAGGCCGCGTGCGGATGACTTGGCGGGTTCCTGAATCGTCTGGCCTTCTGTCGCTTTTAATGCGCCGCACGTCGAACAGAAGTATAACCGGATTTACCCGTAGTAGCATCACCGCGCGCTCGGAAATACTGGAAACGGCTTCATAGGCGCGCTGCAAGTGTTTGATTGTGAGGCAGTTATGGCGAGTCGAAAAACGATTTCGCTGAAGCGCGGCGACGGCTTACCTAAGTCGCGTTCACATCGGCCCCCGGGCACGAGGAGGCCAGGATCGCGGCCGCTCTTGGGCCACAAATAGGCCTGGGTCTACCGGTGTGCCGTTGAGATAAACCCCCCAATGCAGATGAGGCCCTGTCACACGCCCAGTCGCACCGACCTGGCCGATGACCTCGCCCCGTTCGATGTGCTCGCCCGGTTCGACGTTGATGCGATCCATGTGACAATACATGGTGATGAGACTCTGGCCGTGTCCCAGATAGACGACCTTGCCATTGAAGAAGAAGTCGCCGGTATAGAGCACGGTCCCGTCCGCCGGGGCGCGGATCGGCGTGCCCTTGGCAGCGGCTATGTCCAGGCCGCTGTGCGGACTACGCGGCTGGTTGTTGAAGAAGCGCCGCAGACCATAAACGCTGCTGATCGGACCCTCCACCGGGTAAGTCAACGTAAAATCGGGCGGTTGTTCATTCCAGGTCGATAGCACCTGCCCGGTAACGGCGTTTTCGCGCGAAATGCGCTCGAGGTCCTCCGGCAAGGGATCAACCTTGCGTTCATCTTTCAGCGTGATGTACTGCGTCTCGTAATCCTTCGATGAAACCGTGAAGCTCTGGCGCGCGCGCTCGCCGGAAGGCCAGCGGATGTCCAGCCACTGTTTGCCGGTCTCGGCCCAGAGTGGGATGCCCACCACGGCCGTCAATCCTTCACTCCCCTCAACGACCGCCACGCGCGAGCCATTGAAGGTGACTGTGGGGACCGCATCGTGAAGGGTCTTTAGCGGCACCAGCGCAATGCCGCCGGGAACAGTACGCTCTGCCGGCAGAATCATGGCCGACAGGCTCAAGGGCATCAATACAACGAATAGCGCGAGGAACGTTTGCATCAAGCGATATTAGCATGACGCCCTGGCAGTCACGGACCATAGTTGATGTAAACTCGGTTCCATGAACCGTCACCGCCCGCGAGCTGGCCGACCGATCCAGAAAACGGCTCAAAGAATGCGCAACGTACAGCCGTTCCATGTCATGGAGCTTCTGGCGAGGGCGCGGGCACTAGAGGCGGCCGGTAGGTCCATTATCCACATGGAGATCGGCGAACCCGATTTCCCGACCGCGCGGCCCATCGTCCAAGCTGGTGTCAAGGCGCTACACGCGGGCTTTACGCACTATACGTCGGCAGCCGGCCTACCCGCGCTGCGCGAGGCCGTGGCGCGGTTTTATGGCGAACGTTACCGCTGCGACATCGCGCCCGAGCGCATTGTCATCACCACCGGTGCCTCGGGCGCCTTGCAGCTGACCTGCGGCGTGCTCATCGATCCTGGCGACCGGGTGCTTATGGCCGATCCGGGATATCCCTGTAATCGTACCTTCGTGGGCCTTTTCGGCGGACAGGCGATTCCGATTCCCGTCGGCGCAGATACAGGATATCAATTGAACTTGAAGCTATTGCAAGATCACTGGCGCGACGGCTGCACCGGCGCCTGGCTCGCGACGCCCTCCAATCCGACCGGAACGTTGATACCGAGCCTGGAGTTGCACGCGATGATCGATTATTGCCGCACGAAGGGCGGGTTCCTGATCGTGGACGAGATCTATCATGGACTGGTCTATGAGCAACAGGCAGTCAGCGCGGCGGCGCTGGCGGACGACGTATTTGTGGTCAATAGCTTCTCCAAATACTTCGGCATGACCGGTTGGAGGCTGGGCTGGCTGGTGGCGCCCGAAGGATTCGTGCGAGAGATCGATAAGCTGGCGCAGAATATCTTTCTGGCCCCGCCGACGCCAGCACAGTACGCGGCTTTGGCAGCCTTCGAGCCTGCGACAATCGACATTCTCGAGAGCTATCGCGAGACGTTCAGGCAGCGGCGCGATTTCTTGTTGCCGGCGCTGCGGGAGCTTGGCTTCGATATTCCGGTTAAACCGCAAGGCGCGTTTTACCTCTACGCCAACAGCGAGCGATTCGATGAGGACAGCTTTGCGTTGGCCGGGCGCCTGCTGAAAGACTTTGGGGTCGCAATCACACCGGGCATCGACTTTGGCAAGCATCGAGCGAAACAGCATGTGCGATTCGCGTATACCAACTCGCTCGCGAACCTCCAACAGGGCGTGGAGCGGTTGCGGCGAGCATTGCGCTGAACCCCGGGCTCGTCATCCGGGCTTGGTGACCTATGATTTTGCGACTGCAGGGCGTCAGCCAGTTGCTTATACCTCTGCGCTTCTACGTTAAGCCTTAACGTGCATCTTCAAAAAACCTAAAGTTCGCTGCCAGGCGAGCCTGGCGGCCTCGGGGTTATAATGATGGTCGAGCTTAGGCCGCTTGGGATCGCTGCCCTCAAGCGTCTCGTTACCGAACGCATGGTGTGCGTTGTACCAGTAGAACTCGTGGCTTACGGCAGCTTCGTTAAGCCGTTTCTCGAGCGCTTTGACCTGCTCCGGCGGAAAGAACTCGTCGTGCTCCGCGAAGTGCCCCTGTAGCGGGGCCTTGATCATGCGGACGTCGACCGCTTCCTCAGGCGGCACGCCGTACCAGCAGACCACCGCGTCGACCTCTTTGACGTGCACCGCGGCGAGGATCGCTAGGGCGCCGCCCATGCAGAAACCAAGCATGGCCACCCTAGGGCTATCGATCTTCAAATATTGAATGGCGCCCCGAACATCCTGTGTAGCTGCATCGGCGAAGTCGAGGTTGTTCATCAGGTGTTCGGCTTCTGCCTCTTCCGCCGTTACCTTGCCCTTGTACAGGTCTGGGACCAGCACTCGATACCCTTCACCGCACAGGCGATTGGCAACGCCCTTGATTTGATCGTTCAGACCCCACCATTCCTGAATGACTACGACGCCCGGGGCATGCCCGCCTGCCCCCGGTGCGATGCAATAGCCTGAACTGGTCTTGCCGTCCGGCCGCTCGAATGTGACTTCATTGCTCATGATTTCTCCTGTGGTCTGGTGGGTAAAAGGGACATTAAAGACTCAGACACCAATGCGTATGCCAGGTGTTCGAGGTCAAAGGTTTGATGAACTACATCCCTGTATCTCTCCCTGCGGGCAAGCTTGCGGTTGTCCAAACGCTCTCCTGGAGAATGTGTAATGAACTGCGTCGCAGTGGTTTCCCCTGCGGACAGGCTAAAGTCTGTCAAATTCTCACCCGGAGAATTTGTGACGATTTATGGTTGTGCACTCCGAACAGCGCTGGCCCGCAGCCGCTCCACCCACATCGCGGTCGCACCGGCCACGCCTACCGGCATGGCGAAGAAATTGAGCACCGGGATACTAGTCATCAGCAGCACCGCGCCCCCGAAGCCCAAGGCCAGCGATCTGTTCTCGCTCAGCAGCCGGCGGCCGTCATGAAAAGTCAGGTCGTGATTGCCCATAGGCGCATCGACGTATTCCAGCGCCAACATCCACGCGCTGAACGCAAGCCACGCGAACGGAGCCAGTACGTTCAGGCCCGGGATCAGAAATAGGATCAGCAGCGGGATCGTGCGAATCAGCAGGTAGCCCAGCTTTCTAAGCTCGTTCAAAATGGCAGTTACACTGCTGCGGATCAGATAGGCCGCCCCTTGTGACTGGAGCAGCGGCCGGCCGCTCATGCGCGCCTCCAACCTTTCCGCCAGCAGACCGTTGAATGGCGCGCCGATCAGATTGGCGATGAGCGTGAACGTATAGAACACGATCAGCAGCGCAGTCACCGCGAACAGCGGCCATAATATCCAGCGCGCCCAGCCTAGCCACGCCGGCAAAAGCCAGTCCAGGAATGCCTCAAACTGGTTCGCGCCGTACCAGACGGCGGCGCCGAACAATGCCGTATTGATCAGGAGCGGGATAATCACGTAGCGGCGCACGCCGGACTGGCTAATCAGGCCAAAGCCGCGCGCGACATACCGCGCACCGCTGGTAAATTGGATGATCATCTTTCCGCCATGGCTATGCTGAGAACACCACTGCGAGCCAGCAATGCGGCGCCATACGCCGCATCGGTATGCACTGGCGCCGTGACCTTCACGCCCAAGAGCCGCTCCCGGATCCGCATCCAGGCTGCGTTGCGTGCGCCGCCGCCGACCGTGCGGACGTTACCAGGATATGGCGCGCCCAACGCCTGCAATCGCCGATAACCGAGGCGCTCGACGGCGGCGATGCCTTCGAGAATTCCCTGAAAGAAGCGCAAGGGATCGTCGGGCCTCGGCTCTAATCGCGGCGGGAGACTAGGATTGTAACGTGGAAACCTTTCGCCACGGCCGGGCAGGGGATAATAGTCCAGGCCGGTGGGATTTTCCGGCTCCAGTCGTGGCGTCATGGCATCCAGTTCGACCTGAGAGAAAAACTTCCGCAACACCGCACCGCCACTATTGGAGGCGCCGCCGGCCAGCCACAGGTCGCCGAGCCGATGGCTATACACTCCGAATTCCGGC
>JAPSGG010000006.1 GCA_031177845.1 Chromatiales bacterium | reverse complement strand
CACGAACTGGGTGACAAGGTAGTGCCGGCCGGACACTCGAACATCGTGCCGCCGCAGCAGCCGCAGACCTGTCCGTCGAGGGAACAGGCTCGCCAGTAATTACATGCTAGCTCATCCTGAGTCTGCGGCTGCCATCCAGGGCGATCGGTCGCATTTGCGACGCCGGTGCGCCGGTCGACCGGTAGCAGGGGTAGCAACACGGCACCACCCACCACCGCTCCCAGGCGGGCCAGAAATCCACGCCGCGAGGTTCCCTGCGCGACTCTGCGCGTTAGGCTTTCCGCCAGCTCGTCGAATCTGCTGCTCATGGATCGATCCTCCTGCTTGCCAGATTGTTCAGTTAACGTCTCGCACCACTTGGTTAACGTCTCGCACCACTCGATTGCGCGGCCTCGCCGGAGTGCTGCGCGTCACCCTCCTCGTGCTGGGCCTGCGTTTCCTTTAGGTACTGTTGAATCGAGGCAACGTTCATCGCCTTCGCCTCAATCAGGCTCTCGAGATGCTCTCTCGTATTCACCAGCCCCTTCGCGCGGATCACGCCCTGATCGTCGATCAACACTGCGTACGGCACGCGACCGATGCGGTAGCGTATGCCGATCTCAGCGGACACCACGTAGGGAATGCTGCCAATCGGGTGGCGATGCAGGAAGCGTTCGTGCTCCTCACGCGCGCCGTCACTGACGACGATGACATCCAGATGCTCCTGGCGCGCCAACGCCTGCATGGTGGGCAGGATCTTGTTGCACATCGGACAGGTAGGAGCCAAGAACACCAATAGCGTATCCAGTCCCTGCCGCTTTGGGCCTCCAATCGCCACTCGCCGCTTGCCAGAGAAGTCGTCCAGCTCGAAGATTGGCGCCTTATCGCCGACATTGGGGCCGGCATCGGTCACCATGGCGCCCAGTGGTGCAGAGCGCTCATGCAGGAGGCCGATCTGCCGGGCGAGCGCCAGTACTGTGAGGCCCAGTGCCAGTGTGACAATCCAGAGCAGTATATTGGATACCATTAATGCTTCGAGCATCGTGCTTACCCCGTTTGCCGAGTGTTATGTGCCAGCCTCGCCTGCGTGGCGAGCAAAGACGCCGTCATGTAAACCAGGGTGACAGCCAGCGCCATTGCCACACCGACCACCCAATCCAGCCATTCCACCGTTCCGATTGACGCGCGTGGAACTCCCCAGGCGAGCCACGCCGCCAATCCAATCAAGCCGAAGTTGCGCACAATCAGCCCGCCGCTTAAGCGCTGCTTCAGCACGGAGCTGAAGCAGCCACAGTCGATCTCACGGCGCCCGCGCAGAAGATTGATGGCGATAGCGATGTTGAACACTGTCAACAGCACTATCGCCCCAATTGCCGCATACAGGCGCGCAGGGGAGTAGGCCAGTCCCGAGCCTACTGCGAGTTCAGCCAAAGGCAGCACGTACGAAGCCGGGCGTACCGCGAGTTCGGGCAACACACGGTAGTTGTACACCACGCCCTCGAACGTTTCGCGCGCGCGCAGCTTGAACCATGCCCCGGTGAGAAAGGTGAGCATCAGGATCGCTTGCGCGAACGCCAGTATCATGGGGTCGTACAGCACGTCGGTCGCCCTCATTGCTTAAGTCGCCCTCCTCGCTTAACCGTACGCTACTTGGTCACCGCGCCTACAACGAGCACGGGTTCATGGCCGAGTTGGTCGATGAATCCCTTTACAGCGCCGGTCTTGGCGTCATAGATGGTCAGGTTCTGATGGTGCGAAGACAGCGCGTACAGGTATGCGGGTGAGCCCTGATCAACGTATAGCGAGCGCGCTTCGTGCGCCAGGTTGATCTCGTTGACCTTCTTGCCGGTCGTGGTGTCGTAGACCCAGACGTAATTGCTTTCAGAGTTCTGGGTCCACTTGGCACGCTGGTCCATCAGTACGTAAAGCAGCTTGGTCTTCGGCGCGTAGGCGGAAACCGTCCAGCCGCCGGGGAGATAACCGGCCTTGCGCTCCTCTGCCGTTAACAAGTCCCACGACTTGCCGGGCTTGGGCTTATCGCCGGCGATGTCGACGGGATATACCTTTCCCCAGAGGCTGATAAAGAAGAGCTTGCCGGACTGAGGGTCGAACGCGACATCGTCGTAAGTCGGCTCCTTGACAGGGTCATGGAAGGGCTCGGTCGTGGTCTTCTTGACCTGCTTGCCATTTTCGTCGAAGGTGACCTGCAGCAGCGAGGCGTCCCGGCAATGCGTCACCACGCGCCGGTTTGTGGCCGGAAAGGCATAGTAGCACTGCGGCGTATCCAGGGTGTTCAGATACTTGCCGGCCTTGAGGTCGACGATGCCCACCCCGTTGTTTGGAACGAACTGATAGAAGAACAGGTACCTTCCATCGGGAGAGAGTTGCGTATAGCTGGTGACGGCCATGGCAAGGAAGCGCCCTTCGGGGATGTCGATCTTGCCGGTCTCAGAGAGGGTGCGGGGATCATAGACCCTGATCAGGTCATTGCGCTTGCCGTAGCTATAATCTGAATAGTGCGTGTCGGCGATGTAGAGTTTGCTGCCATCGGGGGAGGATATAGGGATCGGCAACAGTCCCGCGTCCACGTGTCCGAGATACGTCCCGGTGTTGCCGTCGATGGCGAAATGATGGGTGAAGGCCTCGAAGGCACGCTCGTCAGCGACGTAGACCCGGCGCTCATCGGCCGGCGGAAGCTTCCTGATCGACACCTGATCCTGGACCGCCTGGGTCAGCGCCTTGTCTAGGTCCTTGTCTGCTCCCTTCTGCGCGAATGCAGCGCCTGCAAGTCCTGCCGCAAGAACGGCAGCGGCCCCAGTGCACGCGATCGTCGTGCCCGGCCACTGCAGCTTGTTCAACAACGCGTTGATGGAGTTCATGATGGATTTACCTCCTTCGCTCAGAAGACGAACAGGCATGGTTGTAGGAATGGTCAGCCCAGACCGAACACGATGAATGCCGCGCCGGCCGCCGTTAGCAGCAAACCGTCCGCAAGCCTGGCGTTCTGTTCATTGGATGCGAGCCAGGCCTGCACACTCTGATCCCGGATAGGCAAGGCATTTACCAGCAGAGGCATCCAGCGGCCCAGGTTGAGCGCGCCGATAAGCCACAGGGCCCCGCCGAGTGAGCCGCTGATCAGGGCCAGGCCCACCACGATGTAAAGAATAGGCGTGCGCACGTAGGTGACGAAGTTCAGCCCGAGTTGAAGCCCGTAGATCAGGCTGATCATCCACATCGGGTAGTGATTGCGCGCGCCATGAGAGACCTGAATGCGCCGTTGCGGATAAGGCATGCGGATCAGGTTTAGGCAGTGCAATCCGTAGCCCACCGCGATCAAACCGACGACGGCCAGCGGCCAGCCCGCGGTGCCAGCGACCGGGACAAAAGCTGCGATCAAGCCCAGTCCGCTGCCAAAGATGATGGTAGCAAGCGCGTAACCAAGGGCATGGGTACCTAGGGTCGGAATCCAATGCGCTACGGACTGAATGCTGTAATGCCCGTGAGGACGCAGCAGACTCAATGAGGAGTAGCCGCATGGAGACCAAGTCGACAGCAGCCCGCCTGCGAAGGCCAGGAAGGTTGCGATCGACAACGCATTCGTATCTGGGCTCGTCGTGAGCAGCCGATTTGTCGCATACGCGCTGGCGACGACTCCCAGCGCCGCCACCAGTATTCTCGCGCCGTGACTGACTCGGTTCGGAAAGTGCCGACGGTCTTGGATTTGCGTAGCCGCTATATCGTGTTGACGCGGGAGATCAGCATGCTCGGTTCGAACCATCTCAGTTGCAGTTTCGTACACGGTCGTTGCTCCTGGACGTTAGGATCGGCCCGATCTGCCGGCCGCACACCGCAGCAAGGAACAATAACTATGCCATAGGAGGGACGCTTAACTAAGTAGCTGATCCATAAGCGTAAAATTGATTAGGAGCCGGGTTGAGGCGGCAAGAGGGATCTGTATAGGGCTGAAATGGGTTATAAGCCGCCGTAATGGGAAGATATGGGATGGCAATCCGTCTCCCCTTAGAGTCCGCCGCGTTGGCGAAGGAGGCGTGCCCCCTTGGCTGTGACATGTACGCCTGCGCGCCCCAGGCCCCACTGCACAAGCCCGTCGGCGCGTAGAGAGATAAGCCGCGTGCGAACCGCTCCCTCGGTTAACGCAAATCCATTGCGGCGCGCTTCGCCCGCCAAGGCGCGCCGTCCGATGCCGACACCGGCATGATTGGCCGCCTCGATTATTGCGAGAATGGCATAACAGCCCTCGTCCAGGGGACGCCGACCGGAGCCATGGCTGTGGGGATCAAGCTCATCGTCCTGTGGGTCACGAGGCGCGGATTCGACGTTCGATGCTTGCGGCTCCCGATCAGCAGCAGTGATCTGAATGTAGGGTTGAATATGCGGGGGCAGGTCGGCGACGGTGAAGGGGCCATCGGCAAAGGTGACCATGTACTCCAGGCAGTGCTGCAGTTCTCGGACATTGCCGGGCCATCGGTAACGGCGGAGATAGTTCAGCACCTCGTCCGGCAGCGGGCGCTGATCGCCGCAGTCTGCGAGAAACTTTCGCGCAAGCATGGCGATATCCGAGCGGCGCTCCCGCAGCGGCGGCACCCATAGTGGAATGACGCACAGCCGATGATATAGATCGCGCCGGAATCGGCCGTCGCTGACCAGCTCCTCCAGAGGACTGTTCGTAGCCGCGATGACGCGCACATCGACCGAGATGCGGCGTCCGCCGCCCACCCGCGTTACTGCGTGTTCCTCAAGCACCCGCAGCAGGGCCGCCTGCACATGAGGTGACATATCACTTAACTCGTCTAGGAATATAGTGCCGCCGTCGGCGCGTTCGAACAGGCTGGGATGGCCTTGTTTGCGCGCGCCGGTGAACGCACCGCCCTCGTAGCCGAAGAGCTCGGTCTCGATGAGGGATTCTGGGATGGCGGCGCAGTTGATCGGAATGAAGGGGCCACTCGCGCGCGCCGACACATTGTGCATCGCTTGAGCGAATAGTTCTTTACCTGTTCCGGATTCACCGATGATGAGGACCGAGCAATCGGACCGGCCGGCACGCAAAGCTAGTTGGCGTGCTCTTTCGATCTCCGGGGTCGTGCCGATGATATTGGCAAGGCAATGGCGTGCGCCGTGCTCGCCCAGCATCGGTCGCGGATCGCGTCGGCTGTGAGCCTCCTCCGAGGGCTTCAACACGAGCAACGATCCGCCCACATCGGCGTCTTCCAGTGCGATGGGTGCGGTGCGCAATCTCAAGGCATGACCGTTGACGACGAGGTGTCGCTCGGTACTCGAGGACCCCATTGCCAATGCTGCAATTTCGGGACAAGCCTCCCGGATCGATCGGCCCAGGATTTCGGTTCGATGTCTTCCCAGAAGCCCCGTAATCGGTCCGCCGACATAAACCGCGACATCGCGGTGATCGAGCTCGATTACCGCTCGGCCACAGATGGACAGCGCCCGGTCCAGGCGTGCCCGCGTTGCGAAGGCAAGATCGAGAAAAGCCCCAGAATCCGCCGGAGAGCAAGCGACGCGCCAAAGATAATCGCCGAGCACTTTGCAAACCCCGCCATCCAGCCGCCCCAGGCGCCTCAACAAGTCCAGGATGCATCCGGGGGAGACTATAGGCAGATCGATCTCTTGCTCGGATGGAGCACGTGCCGCGTGTGGCGGAATTCCAAGACGGCAGCACGCCTTCCACGGACTCTCTTGGAAGTCTTCGCCTAGAGCATGGAGCTTGATATCGGAGCGATCAAAATGCGCGAGCGCATCGCGCAGCGCGCCGAAAACTCCTCGATTGCCGCATAACAAGGTGACCGTGGTTTCATATGGAATGAGCGAAATGGAGCGCCACGCTTGTCGGGTCAGGGCGTAACGGACTTTGACCCCGATATTTTCCCCAGTGAGCGCCGCGTCCTCGGAGGACTGTGGATCGCTCAGAATCAGGATGTCCGTCCTCGGAGCGGAGCCTTCGCAGGAAATATGGAGTTCGTCGCCCTCTTCCATAAACGGCAGCAGATTGGATCGTACCCATGCGGCCCGCGCCGCATCGGCGTCCCGAATGACGATGATGGGTCGATGCATACCGGGATTCTAAGGCGCGATGCTAGCGCGCCGACTTGACCTGCTCGGGCTGCACGACATCACCACTGTCGTTGCCCCAGGCGTTGCGCTCATAGGTCACCACCGCGGCGATCTCAGCGTTATCGAGCTGTCCGCTGAAGGGGAACATCCTCGAATTTGGAATGCCGTTGAGGACGGCCTCGATGTGGTTCTCCACCGAACCGAGCTGAATCTTCCCGTTCTTCCAGAAGCCGCGCTCTTCAAGCGGCTGCGTCAGAAATGGTGCCGCCTCAAACGCAACACCAGCGACCAAGGGAGGATAAATGCCAGGGAGACCCATCCCACTCGCTTGGTGACATCCCGCACATGTCTCGTTATAGATTTCCTTTCCCTGCGCCATGAGCTCAGCCTTCGATAGCTGAGGGTCGGCTCCGCCGGCCTCGCCACTGAAGTACAGCAAAATCGCCACGGCCAGAGACCCCATTGCGGTAGGACCGAGCGTGCGGCGCACACGCCATCGATGTGCCTCAGAGTGGATTGCATCGCTTGGGTATTCAGTGGGGTTGATCATGGTGGAACTCCTCTCTTGATTTGGACCGATCACAACAACAGCGCGTGGCTCCATTAGCGTTTCTGAGCCGGCTCGGCACGGCCGATCGTCATCAGTTGGAGACTGGAGCGGACATTGGGACCGACGGTGGCCATGTAAATATGGATGATGAGATAAGCAGTGCCCAGGATTCCAAGCGCGTAGTGCGCGAGCGCTACGGGCCACAGGCCGGCGAGACCTAACACCTCATCCGGGACGTACGCCGGGTAATAGAGGTACAGCAAACCGGTTACGATCAAGAGCGGCACGAGCCCGAACACCACGATGAGGTATGTGAGCTGCTGTAAGGCATTGAATCGGCTCTCTCCAGGCGACGTCGTGGCGCGTGGCTCATCCCGACCCAAACCGATCGAGTAGAAGATAATCTGCGCCTTCGCGCGGCTCCATAGCCCCTGATGGGCAGGAATGTAGTGTCGCCAGTAGCCGGACCCGAATACGAGGATCAGATGAATACCATACAAGATTGCAAGCGCGATGCCGCTCACGTCGTGCAGCTTTGTTGCCAAGGTGTAATCGATCGGGGTAAGACCTGGGCCGGCAAAATGCAGGACGACGCCCGTTACGGTAAGGACAAGGAAAAGTAGCGCGGTCATTGCGTGCCAGAGTCTGATCCACAGTGGCACCTGCAGTACGCGTTCGATCATTGCAGTCTCTCTTCGCTGTCACTGGCCTTGCCTGGGGCGTACCAACCGCATGATGCTATGAGCGACTAAGGCGAGTAATGATCCACCCACCAGGAGATAGGCGAGCACATCGAGCAGGATATAACGCGTAGCGCCCATCACGTAGCTGTCTTTCAGCATGGCCGGGTTTGTGAAGCCGCGATTCTGCACTTGTCTTACATAACGATAGAGGCGCGCCTGCACCGAATCGCGTGTGTGGCACGACTCGCAGCCGGGGGCATCGTCGCCGAGCGGTAATGTATGCGAGACGACATGCTCGATGCCCGAATGACAGTCGTAACAGCGCGTATTGCGAAGGTGTAGCACTGTGTGAGGAATCGAGGCATGCACGCCCACGAGGCTTGCCTTGGCCGGGTCGATCAGCCGGTCTCCGATGGTGTCGACCTGGCCGTGAGGTTCGGCGGCATGACAGTTGAGGCACATTTTGTTGTGGTCCTCAAGGATCGCCTGGGGCGGACCGAGGTGCGCCGTCGCCTCGAAGTAGTGCGGATGGTGACACTCCACACAGCCAAATTTCTTGCGGTGCTCGGTAAAGTGCACGGTACTCTTGAATTCTTCTTCGATCCTTCGGAAATGGTAGGGCGCATCCTCTTGCGCACCTGCACCTTCCCGCGGATGACAGTCCATGCATCCCAGGATCTTCGTCCCGAAATGCGGAAAGGTGTCAAAGCCTTCCACGTGGCATTCCTGGCAAGCGACGCCGGCGTGATCGGCGGCCTGTTTGCGCGCCATGTCCATGAGCGTTTCTTTTTTCTCGCCGGTTCGAGGATCGGTAAAAATCTTGGCATTGCCCGTGTGACAACCGACGCATTGGAAGCGCTCGCGCTCCTCAGGACTCATCACGGCCGCTGCCGGAAATGCCGCCATCAGCCATCCCAACGCAGCAATTGCGAACCATGTCCTGGAATTCCGATTGCGCGGGGACGCCATGATCGCTCAACGATCCAGACCTCGAAGTCGTCTTTCGAGATCGCCGTTGAGGGTGTAGTAGTCGGCTAAACGCCCGGTGAAGATGTAGGCGCGGGTGCGCAGGCCGGTGGGCTGATCGAGCGCGCCGGCCGCCACGCTCAGTATCTCGGCGTCAGACCGATCCCAGAACAGACTCGATCCACAATGTGCGCAGAAACCACGGCGGACCTGCTTGGAGGATTGATACCATCTCAACACACCTCTGGGATCGACGACCTGCACGTGTTCCTTGCTTGCCGCAGTATATGCGGCAAAGTGGCCATGAAACCGCAGGCATTGCCCGCAATGGAAGTTCACCACGTCGCGCAAGGGTCCCCGCACCTGAAATCTTACTCGACCACAAAGGCAGCCTCCCCGTTGGATGCTGGATATATCGCCTCCTCGCCGCCATCAAACGAGTAGCAAGCACAATACCATAAGCACTCGCGTGTCTTTCATTTTGGCGCAGCCCTGCCGGCGGTATCATGGAGCCGTTTGAGCTTGAGCAGCGACAGGTATGCCAAACCGATGCCGGATCCCATCGCGACAACGGCGAAGGTCTAAAGCAGTGGATGCACCGGCCCTTATCTGAAGTGGGCAGGCTCAGGGCAAGCTCTTGGTGACAGTGCGTCGGGAAGAAAGCGATGAAATACGTCCTTGTTTTCCACGGGCAAGTTAACGTTTGTCCAACGCGCTCCCGGAGCGCTTGTCCAGACCTACGGATTTAATCAGGTCACCTCTGGAACGCTACACTAGTGCGCTTTCCAGGGAGTGACCTACTTCTCTTTGACGTAGGTGCCGGGCGCGGCCGCTATGGGCGGATACTGTTCGCTGCCCATACTTGGTGGGTGAACCTTCTTGCCTGAACGCGACTCGAGCCAGTTTTTCCAATCCGTCCACCAGGATCCCTCATGCTCGCGCGCATGCTTGCGCCACTCATCCGCCGTCGCGGCCGAGCCGGCGTCACCGCCGTCGTTGACCCAGTGTTTGCCTTTGCCCTTGGCAGGGGGATTGATCATACCGGCGATGTGGCCGCTCGAAGCCAGGGCAAACCTCACGATACCGCCGGTGAGCTGACCAATTTTCCACGCCGATCGCCAAGGGACAATGTGGTCCTTCTCGGCGCCGACGGCGTAGATATCGCCGCTGATTTTGCCGAGATCGATCGGACGGCCCTTAACTGTCACCTTGCCCGGTTTGATCAGGTTGTTTTCAAGATAGGTGTTCCGGATGTAAAAGCTGTGGGCGTCGCGGGCCATGCGCGTGCCATCGGCATTCCAGTAGAGCATGTCGAAGGCAGGCGGCTTTTGTCCCAACAGGTAGTTGTTGATCACATTCGCCCAGATGAGATCATTCGAGCGTAAGAGGTTGAACATGTTCGCCGTTGCTCGATGATCGAGATAGCCCCGCTCCATCATCTGCTGCTCCATCAACTCAAACTGAGGCTCATCCATGAAGACCTCGGTCTCCCCAACTTCCGTGAAGTCCTGCATCGACACCATGAACGTGGCGGGGCCGAAGGCGTGTTTCTGCTTATCCTTGCCGGCGGCGAGCCACGCCAGCGTGACCGCAAGCAGTGTCCCACCAATGCAGTAGCCGACGGAGCTCACCTTGTTGCTGCCGGTGATGTCGCGTATCGCCTCAACCGCAGCGAGTGGTCCCAGCGTCATGTAGTCCTCGAACTTGGTCTCCTCCATGGAGGCGTCAGGGTTCTTCCAAGAGATCATGAATACCGTGAAACCCTGCTCAACCAAGTACCCAACCATACTGTTCTTGGGCTGTAGGTCGAGGATGTAGTACTTATTGATCCAGGGCGGGATGAAGAGGATCGGCACTTCGTAGACCTGCTTGGTCTGCGGCTCATACTGGATGAGCTCTATGAGCTTGTTGCGGTAGATAATCTTGCCGGGCGTCGTCGCGAGATTCTTACCCGGCTCGAAAGCGGCCGCGTCGGTCATGCTCACGCGCCCTTCCTTCAGGTCAGAGAGAAGATTGCGGATGCCCTGGGCGAGGCTGGCCCCTCCCGTTTCTAGGATGCGCTTGAGAGCAGCGGGGTTAGTAAGTAGAAAATTGACCGGGGCCATCACGTCCACGAACTGCTTGAGGTGGAATTTAAGGCGCCGCTCCTCCGCATCGTCCTGACCGCCGGAGGTCTCCTGAGCCTCTTTGACGAGATACTCCGAGGTAAGCAAATACATCTGCTTGAGCGTTAGGTAATACGGATTGGCTTCCCAATCCGGCCCGACAAAGCGCTTGTCGGATTTGCCTGTTTCTGTCTGTTGCTGCGGAGGTAGGCCCCAGAAGCGGGCTGCGGCGTCGCTCCATACGTCCACTGTCGTCTCGAGCAGGCGACGATTGTACTCCTTGGCCACGTGCATGGCCCGGGCGGGATCGGACATCTCGCGCAGCCAGAGGATCTGAAGGGCGCGGGTGATCTCCGCCCAGTCGATTGGTATTAGGTCTTTCAAAGGATTGGCGTCGCGCAGGAGCCTCTCCATCACCGACAGCAGCGGATCGCTTGTCGCGGTAGGCGCCGTCGCGCCCATATTTTTTCTGAACCAATCCGACCACGCCTCAAACGGCGCAAAGACCGCCAAATCTGCATTTGGAACGTCTGGTTCTGCTGGTCCCTGAGAAGTTTTCATAACGCTGTTACCCCTGTAATCTCTTCCGATCTATTCAATTGAGAAACACGGCGATGAGGGCTGAGAACCGATGGGCTCGACCGCGACCTAGTCAGTCGATAGCTAGGCAGCGGGAAGACTGTAGAAACGAATTGTCTCAGATGAAGGGTGTCACCGACAACGCGCGATGAAAGCTTGTGTCCATCCTGAAGGCGGGCGGCAGGTAGACCCGCCTTGCGGGATTACGCAATGCTTTCCCGCAATCTATCTAGGTTGGGCGAATCTGGAACGAGTAAGGCGCAATCCAGTGAAACGTGCGGCATAGACGGGCGCCCATACACTACGCCCCTCACGCAACCCCTCGCAAGGGTATGAAGCTTTATGGAGATGGTGCAGCGTCACTCATTCAGACAGCGGGCCGGCGAGCTTGTAGAGTCTCGGCCGTTTCAGAACCTTATTGTTGCGCTGATCCTCATCAACGCCATTACGTTAGGGTTGGAGACCTCCGCGTTCGCCCAGCGCTATATTGGAGGTCTGCTGCTGTGGATAGAGTGGACAATTCTGACGGCATTCGTGGTCGAGATCGGCCTGAAGCTCTTCGCCTTCGGAACGCGCTTTTTCAAAAGCGGCTGGAATGTCTTCGACTTCATCATCGTTGCCATAGCCTTGGCGCCGCAGACCGGGGCGTTTTCGATTCTGCGCGCGCTGCGCATACTGCGCGTGCTGCGGCTGTTGTCGACCGTGGGCCGGCTGCGGGCGATCGTTGAATCCCTTATGCGTGCGATTCCCAGCATCGGCTGGATCGGTGGCCTGCTAGTTTTGGTATTCTACATCTTCGGTGTGATGGGCACGGAACTCTTCGGCGCGAGCTTCCCGGACTGGTTCGGCAATGTCGCGCTCAGCATGTACACGCTGTTTCAGGTCATGACGCTAGAAAGCTGGTCCATGGGCATTGCCCGCCCCGTGATGGAAGTCCATCCCTATGCCTGGCTGTATTTCGTTCCGTTCATCCTTGTTACCTCGTTTACCGTACTGAATCTATTCATCGGTATCATCGTGAATACCATGCAGTCCCTGCACTGGGAAGAGGAGGAAGCTGCACGCATCGACTCGGAGGCTCGCGCACGCGCCGAACGCGAGCGGATGGTGAAGCTGCTGGAGGAATTGCACGCGAAGGTGGATCGGATGGATAAGGAAAGGAGGGGATGACGTTATGCACAATTTGCGCACGCCAGCCTTATTGAAGAAGCTTTCAGTACCAAGGCACGTCTGCTCGGCCAGCAAAGACAACCGCGAAGAGTAGCGATTTCTGTGCTTGCTATGCGTCTGCAACCAATGGCTATGCCTCGCATTTGTTGGGTCCCAAGAGTCACTTGCTGATGAGAATTGACACGCTGGCGGCGCATGCACATGACATAGCGGCGCAAAAATGGAACTGACTGCCGAGCATGATCTGCTTGTCTTGTCGAATAAGTATGCTGGATGTGCGACTGCTCTGTTTGGCACGGGCGTTGCAATCTAGTTCGGCATGGCACAGCACGAAGTGATACGGACACAGCACCCAGAATACAGCCTGCCCTCGATCCTTGCGATCGTTTCGGCCGCCGCGAGCTTCTTCTTCGGGGCGGTGCTTGGATTTGTGCTCGCAGTGGCGGCGATCATCCTGGGCGTGATTGGCATGATACTGGCGGTTTCGCCAAGTATTCGTGGCGGGTTTGTCAGCATCATATCGATTCTCGCCGGATTGGTCGGGATCATCGCTGCGGTGTTGAAGCTATTCTTCTAGAATCCCAGGGCTGCCACCGCACGTGGCCGCGGGTCGTGGCTCGTTGTAGCCCACAAGATTCCTTGTGAATCACGAATATGTGCGCGAGCCATAACTGCGGTAGTGGCTAACGGATGAGCCTCAATCAGGCCGCAGTGTTTAATTCCGGATAACACCTTACAGCAGTGGTATAGCTCGCCAGATCCTGAGCTCCAGCCTCGCCACGGCTGCTCTCGTCATAGCAGACCAACTCAAAAGAACGCGCCTTTCGGTGAAGCCCAGCGCATCTGCGTCGTTGGCGGCCGGCGCCGGGGTAATTTCCTTAGGGGGTTGAGCAGCTCGCCTCAACCTCTCAGATTGCCGCAGGCCAGCACGCCCAGAACGAAGGGGTGCGTGAGCACCCGTCCGGCCTCCAATACCGAGTCCAATGCCGATTTATGCGAGCGCAGGTGATCGACCCAAATGGAACTGTCCACCAGGATCATGCCGGCCCGGGACGCCGCTGAGGAACGTGCCGCAACTGTGGCTCGCCGCCCCCTACTCTTGCCAGGCGGCGGGCGCTTTCACGTTCGATGAGGGCCTTGAGTCCTTCGTGGATCAAGGCCGTGCGTTCCTTCACACCGGTGATCCGTTGAGCCTCATTGAGCAGGTGGTCATCCAAATTGATGGTGATACGCATGGCGACCCTCCTAGTTAATCTTAAAAGAAAGCTCTCACGGTCTAGAGGCTCTGCAATGTACATCACCTGATGACGATCTCTGTGCATCCTGCGATCGGCCGGCCCGGCAAGTCTGGACTTATTGGCCTGGATCGTTCCCAATTCTTTGATCCCGAACGCGCCTCCCACTCGGCGAGTGGTGT
>JAPSGG010000118.1 GCA_031177845.1 Chromatiales bacterium | reverse complement strand
TTTCTGAGCGAGTGTATGAGACCAGGCCGATGCCACCAGGCATGCAACTACCGTGAGGCTCGAGAGGTGTTTCACATCCTGTCTCCCAGGCGGCTCACGCAATCTGCCCGCGAATCCTCATCGAGCCCTTTCATCCCGCTGTGAGATCCGGGCTCCGCCGAACGATGCGGCAGTTGTTTGTAAGTTCGGCATCTTCGTCTATTTTTGGCTGGTAAGCCGTCTGCGAAGTTGCGCGGATCAGATTGCCGGTGGGCTGAACCCTTCAACGAACTAGAACGGCAGACGACAATGGAAACAGGCCCCGCGGCTATGCCGATTGACGATTACATGATGGGGAGAACCTCGAAAGAATATCAGCGCCTGCGCGCCCAGGCCAAGGTCTGAGAACCCGCCACCTGTCGAGCCCTTCAGATGAGCTTGCGGGAAGGCATGAACTGTCTCGACTTCGGCTGCGGACCGTGGGAGGTGCTGCGCCTCACGGATGAATTGGTCGGACCATCGGAAAGGATCGTCAACCTGGACGTCGATGGGGCACTTGGGCGCGAGATGGCAGAGGTGCTCCGACTCACCGCTCTGATTGAATTTACGTTTGCCGAGCACGACGTCGAGAACATCGAAGAGGTGACGGGATAGCCATTCGATGTCACCTTTGTGCACCTTTCACTATTCCACATGCCGGACCCGATCGCGGTACTGCGGAAGATGCACCGCTGGACCAAACCCGGCGGCTATATCGTCGCGCAAGAGTGCGATTTCGGTACGGTAGAATCCTATCCGGAGATGGAAGCCGCGGCTGAGTTCCGGGAAGGTATTGTTAGGCGTGTACGAACGCCTTACGGGAAACGCAGCTGGGCCTGAAGGTGCCGCGCTATTTTTTCGAAGCCGGCATCCGGTGTACCCCATGGAACTGACATGGGAGGGTTGATGCTGCCTATGAAACAGGCCCCATATTCTAGGGCGGTCCATCGCAGCGTGCTGCCGCGGGCGCTTGAGTGGGATATACGACCGAGGCGGACAGCAAGGTGCTCTTTGCGCAGATAGGGGTGGCAGCGAGTGACGATGGCGCTACTGCGCTTTTCTTTGGCCTCCGCTCACCGCCGTCTGGAGGCACAAGACCCGTTAATGTCGGATCTATTTCACACGCGCATGCGGGATATTTTGGCTCGCGGGGACCACGGTGACTTCGCGGCGATTTGGAGAAATCACCAGGTCCATATCTTCCATGGGCACCGCTCCCAGCAGAACTTCGTCACCCAACACAAGGGCACCCACATAGCAAAAGCGCTTACCAAACTGAACACGCACAGACCCAACATATGGGACATTCATCTTACGCCCATCCGGATCCGATACCTCGCGCATCGATTCGGTTTCGAGCTTGAGTTGCAGAGCGACGTGCTCGGGGATGCACAGCATCAACGCGCCGGTGTCGGCGAGCGCTTTAGTCGGGATCGGGGCTAGACCCGGCTCTCGCGGGTTACTTAGTTCAAGCTGCGCGAGTGCCTGGGCCATCTTCTTGACTCCTATCTTAGGAGTTGCGCCTTTCTGTCGCCTACATCCGGACTCAGGCCGTAGTGTTCGGAATGCCCGATGCCTTACCAGTAATTCTCCGTGGTGATATGTCCCTTTTCCCTGCGCTTGTTCTTCTTGAGCCCACGCGCTTCCAGAACTTCGCTGGTGTCGTTGACCATGGCGGGATTGCCGCAGAGCATGACTTGCGAATGATCCACCGTGAGTGGAATGCCGGCTCTTGCCTCCAGACGACCGTCTTCGATCGCCTGCGGGATGCGGCCCTTGATGGCGAAATCCGTATCCTCACGACTGACGAACGTGATATAGATCAACTGATCCGGGTGCGCTGTCAACAGCGAGCGGATCGTATCCTGATACGTCAGCTCCTCGGCGGTACGCACGGCGTGTACGAGCACGATCTTTTCAAAGCGCCCCCACGGCTCGTCGGTCTTCAACATGGATAGGAACGGGCCCAGCGCCGTGCCCGTGGAGAGCATCCAGAGATAATCGGCCTCGGGCACCTCCGAGAGCGTGAAGAATCCGGCTCCTTTAGGCGCCACCCAAATGAAATCTCCTGCCTCTAGCTCGACAAGCCGGTTCGATAGCGGCCCGCCCGGCACGGTAATGGAGTACACCTCGATGTAGCGCTCGTGCGGAGCATTGACAAACGAATACGGACGCCCGACCCGTTCGCCGTCAATGTCCAATCCCAGGCGCGTGAACTGCCCCGCCTTGAACGACTCTATGGGCGCGTCGATCTGTAGCGAATAGAGTTGGCTGGTCCAATGCCGATTATTAATGACGCGTCCCTCGATCCACCGGCTCATGCTTGCTCCCGCAGTTGAAATGTCAAGGATACCGCTTAACCTCCAGCCATGTCAGCGCAAGCTTGGCGTGAAAGCATGGGTCGAAATGACCAGGGGATAGGGTACTATAACGTTGCGCGCAGCGGTTTTATCGTCCTCAGGGCCACTGCATAATCACACCCACTCCCGATATTGGGCAGGACCCGAGGCGGTTTCTCCCCGATTCAAGCAGTCTGCTAAGGGCTGTCGCTGTTAATCACCGCGTTGTGTATGCCGGTCTGGCCGGATCGATTTCCGATCTGACCATCACATTACGCGCGCGTGCTGTAAGCAGCTTGAACAGCAGGAAGGCAAGCTGCGGCAAAATGGTAGGGTGCGCGACGACGATATCGAGCGCATGAAGAAGGGTCTCGGCCACTGGGTGGAAGGCGGTCGGAAGAGTTGGCTCGCCTGGGGCATCTTTTATTTCCGCAAGCAGTAAGGCAAGCTCTGCATCGCCGCCAGAGTTGCGGTCGGCCACAGCGCCGCGCCGTTTATGCCATGCCGTTTCAATCGATAAGGCCTTGGTTCAAAGACTTGGTGGCACATAGCCCGGCATCGACATCCCCGCGAGGGGCGGGAAGCAAATCAACAGAGCATCGCCTTCTAACCAAAGATGAACGACCGACAAGACCGCCGACCGACGCTCGAGGAACTGGAGGATCGAGGCGACTTCATCCGCCGCCATATCGGCCCGGACGCGCGCGAGGTCCGGCACATGCTGGAGTTCCTTGGTCTCCGATCGCTCGACGAACTAACGGCCCGCACTGTACCGGCAGACCTTTACATGCGGCAGCCTCTCAGCCTGCCACCGCCGCACAGCGAGCGCGTGGTCGAGGGCATTCTGCGCAGGATACGCGCGCGAAATCAGGTGTTCACCAGCCTGATCGGTATGGGTTATTACGACACCATCCTGCCCAATGTTATCAAGCGCAACGTGCTGGAAGACCCAGCGTGGTACACCGCCTACACGCCTTATCAGGCCGAGATCAGCCAAGGTCGGCTCGAGGCTCTGCTGAACTTTCAGCAGATGATCATTGATCTCACCGGCATGGAGATCGCCAACGCCTCGCTGCTCGACGAGGCAACCGCTGCCGCCGAGGCCATGACGATGTCCCTGCGCCTGAGCAAATCGTCCTGCATGCATTATCTGGTGGATGCTGACTGCCATCCGCAGACCATCGCAGTGCTCAACACGCGGGCGTGGCCGCTCGGCATTGAAATCGTCGTGGGCGACCCTTGGCGCGATCTGCATGAGCAGGAGGTGTTCGGCGTCTTGGCGCAGTATCCAGGTTCGAGCGGCGTCATCCGCGACTTGCGGCCGGTGATCGAGCGGGCGCATGCGCAACAGGCGCTGGTGACAGTCGCCGTTGATCCACTTGCATTGGTGCTGTTGACGCCGCCCGGTGAGATGGGCGCCGATATCGTCGTCGGTAGTGCCCAGCGATTTGGGGTGCCGATGGGCTACGGTGGTCCGCACGCCGCCTTCTTTGCCACGCGCGATACTTTCAAACGCCATACGCCGGGTCGGATCATCGGCGTCTCGGTCGACAACCGCGGTCGTCGGGCGCTGCGCATGGCTTTGCAGACCCGCGAACAGCATATCCGCCGCGAGAAGGCCACCAGCAACATCTGTACCGCACAAGTGCTCCTGGCGGTGATCGCAGCCCTGTACGCGGTCTATCATGGGCCCAAGGGACTGCGCACGATTGCGGAACGTACGCACCGCATGGCGCAGATTTTCGCCGAGGGCTTGCGCCGACTCGGATTCACGATCGTCAACGAGCATATCTTTGACACCGTGACCGTGCGCGTGCCCGGCATCGCGCGCCGCATCGCGGCCCGCGCGCGCGAAGCACGATTTAATCTGCGGGTGGTCGACGCGAATCATCTTGGTATCAGTTTCGACGAGACCTCGCGCCGCAGCGAGTTGAAGCAGCTCTGGCAAGTCTTTGCCTCGCGCGCGGAGCAGCTCCTGCACATCGACAGCATCGATCGCGAAGTGGCGGACTGCATCCCGCCGGAGCTCAGGCGCGAGAGCGCGATTCTCACCCATCCGGTCTTCAACCGTTATCACTCGGAGACCGAGATGCTTAGATATCTGCGCTGGTTATCGAGCCGCGATATCGCGCTGGACCGCGCCATGATTCCGCTGGGCTCCTGCACGATGAAGCTCAACGCGACAATCGAGATGCGGCCGGTGACGATGCAACACTACAGTGCAATCCATCCATTCGCGCCGCTGGATCAGGCGCAGGGTTATCAGCAGCTGTTCGAGGAATTGGAAGAGCGTCTTTGCGAGATCACGGGTTTCGCGGCGTTTTCATTTCAGCCGAATGCCGGCTCCCAGGGCGAGTACACAGGGCTGCTGGTCATTCGCAAATACCACGAAACGCGGGGACAGCAGCGCCGCGACGTGTGCCTCATACCCGCCTCGGCCCACGGCACGAATCCGGCCAGTGCGGCGTTGGCGGGTCTCAAGGTCATCGTGGTCGCCTGCGACTCTCGCGGGAATGTGGATATCGAAGACCTGAAGGCCAAGGCCCAGCAGCACAATGAAGAACTCGCCACCTTGATGATCACCTATCCCTCCACGCATGGCGTGTTCGAGACGTCGATTAGAGAGATCTGCGAGGTTGTGCACCAGCATGGCGGCCAGGTGTACTTGGACGGCGCCAACATGAACGCCTTAGTGGGCTTATGCCGGCCGGCCGAGATCGGTGTCGATGTCTGCCATCTGAATCTGCACAAGACGTTCTGCATCCCGCATGGCGGCGGCGGTCCCGGCATGGGGCCTATTGGGGTGGCCGCGCATCTTGCGCCGTTCCTGCCGGATCATCCGGTCGTATCCGGCGTCAATCCCAAGGCAGGCCATGGCACGATCGGCACGGTCGCCGCTGCGCCTTGGGGCTCGGCCAGCATTCTCGCCATTTCCTGGACTTATATCGCGCTGATGGGCGCGGAGGGTCTGAAGCGAGCGACCCAGGTCGCGATTCTGAACGCGAACTACATCGCGAAAAGGCTCGCGCCGCATTATCCAGTCCTTTACACGGGCAAGAACGGCTTCGTCGCGCATGAATGCATCATCGATCTGCGGCCGATCAAGGAAAGTTGCGGCATCACGGTGGAGGACGTGGCGAAGCGTCTAATCGATTATGGCTTCCACGCGCCGACCGTCTCTTTCCCAGTGAGCGGCACCATGATGATCGAGCCCACGGAGAGCGAGGACAAGGCAGAGCTGGATCGCTTCTGCGACGCGATGATTCGTATCCGTGAGGAGATCGCGGCGATCGAATCGGGCGCGGCGGATCCGGAAAACAATCTGCTGCGCAACGCGCCACACACGCACGACCTGCTGCTGGAGGAGAGCTGGGATCAACCTTATTCGAAACAGGACGCGTTTTTCCCATTGCCGTACATCACGGACAACAAATACTGGCCGCCGGTGGCGCGTGTCGATAACCTGCAAGGCGATCGCGTGTTGGTTTGCACCTGCCCGCCCGT
>JAPSGG010000378.1 GCA_031177845.1 Chromatiales bacterium | reverse complement strand
ATTGGCGACGGGAAACAGACGCGCGGTGGCCTTATTCACGCCCACGTCGGTGGACTGCGCGGACAGAATGACCGCAATCAGCAGCTCGAAGGGGGAGTTATATTGGAGTTCGCCGCGAGGTTCCGGCAAGGCTGCGCGCAAGCGGATGAAGATTTGGCGGCGTTTGGCGGCGTTCATGGCGCGCGCATTGTGGCACGACGCCTGTACGAGGTTAAGACCGGGTTTTGCGCATCCGCCTCTCAGACACGCAACCAAGGACATTTCATAGAAGCTGCTTGTTCGGCTGCCGTCCTAATACACAAACCTTTGCCGCCGCATCCACAGCGGCGTGGGAGCGGTCCCTGAAGACCGCGATCCAGCAGCGATAGCCGCTCGGCACGCTGGCCTCCTGGGGCGCACCGGACAGTAGCGTGGCCAGAAGGCGCCGATAAAGAGGTCAGCACTGCGGATGCCCCATCGGTGACCACCGCGCCTTGGTTGACCTTGGCCGGGTAAGCCATGTGGCCGGACCGCCTTTCAGCCGTGCCGGCGGTCGATGAGATTCTTGAGGGCGGTCAACGAACCCAGAACTATAAACGCGCCGGGCGGCAGCCCCGCGAGCAGTAGGCCCTGGTGATCCTCGATCAGAGTCACCGTGAGATCGCCCGCCGCTGAACCAAACAGAAGCTCGGCTTGCGAAAGCAGCGTGCCGTAGCTCAACAGCTCGCGCAGGCCGCCCAATATCGAGAGTACAAGCGCAATACTGCCGCAGATTTTTAATGCATTGAGGATAGACGCAGCCTCACGGCGCTTAAAGCCAAGAAAATCAATATAACCGATCATGGCGCAGCTGATCGCGATCAGCGGCAGATAGATTCCCAATGCGGCGTACAACTCGTGAAAGTACGCATTCAACGCAAGCTCGAAGGCGGCGGCCAGCGAGCCCGTGATCAGCAGGAATACGAGCATGCGAGTGCCGGGCCGCACCCAGCCGCGAGCGACGGATATGCAACCACTGGCAGCCATCAGTGTGAGCAAGATGGTCAATCCGAGGGCGAGCCCACGAAAGGCGGAGGTCGCGACGGCAAGCGAAGGGAATACGCCCAGCAACCAGACCAGTCTTGGGCTGCCGTGCCAGGATCCGTTCTGGACCAGTTCGCCCGACCTGTCGTTACTTATAATGGATCGAGGCATCGCGGGCGGCGAATAGCTCCTGCTTATGATTGACGAAGTATAGCAACGTGCGGCGCACGGCCTCCACCACCGCGCGCGATGTCACGGTGGCGCCGCTGATCTGATCGAAGGTGCCGCCGTCGCGCGCGACCTCCCATGCTTCAATCGGTGGATCGTCCAGGCTGCGGCCGGAGAAGCGGAGAATCCAGTCGCTCTCGTCGATCTCGATGGCATCGCCCAGCCCCGGGGTTTCGCGATGCGAGATGACCCGCACGCCGGCTACTGTGCCGTCATAGCGAACGCCTATCAAGAGTTGAATGGGGCCGTTGTAGCCGTCGCGCGCGACCGTGTCGAAAATCGCAGCGATCGGCTCGCCGTTCTTGCGCGCCAGATAGATCAACGCCGGCGCCGCGCTGCCCAATGCGTCGGCGCCGATGCGGCGCTCCGTGGCGAGTATGTCGTTGTCGTATTCCGACCTGGGTAGCACCGCTTGGAGTCTTCGTTGCGGCACGGCGCGCGCGTGAGCCTCGATGCGCGCTTCGGTGCATTGGTACACAACGCTCACCAGTGCGATACCGGTCGCTACCACCAGGAGGGGCAGCAGTGCGGCGGTCAAGGCTTCGCGAGCATTCATGAAATCCTCCCATTCCCGCCTTTGTGAAAGGGAGAATCAAGGAGATACCAATAAAGCCGATGGTAACGCTAGAGCCCCGCCTTTGCTTTACCAAAGTGGAGATCAAGCAATCTTCCCATTCCCCACTTTGAGAAAAGGCGGGCAAGGGGGGATTTTGACGCCGCAATCTTCTCAACCATCAGTGCCGGTGGGGATGCTGTCCGAATGCACGAGGCTTGGTGTAGTAGTCGATCAACGGCACCGCCATGTTCATCAGCAGCACCGCAAAGGCCACGCCATCCGGATATCCGCCCCAGGTTCGGATTACGAAGGTAAGCGCTCCGATGCCGGCGCCGTAGATCAGCTTGCCTTTGGGTGTGGCGCTTGCGGTCACCGGGTCGGTGGCGATGAAAAAGGCGCCGATCATGGCCGCGCCGCTAAACACGTGGAAGGCGGGAAAGGGATGACTGCCCGGATCGACGAGGTAAGAAAGCATGGCAGTGGCGAGCAGGGTGCCGAGCATGGATACCGGAATGCGCCAATCGATGATCCGCGTATACAGCAGCCACACGCCACCCAGGAAATACCAGTTGGCGATCCACTCCCAGCCCTTGCCGCCGA
>JAPSGG010000117.1 GCA_031177845.1 Chromatiales bacterium | reverse complement strand
GCCGCGGCTCCGGCGCCGGCTCGTTGGTAGCTTATGCGTTGGGCATCACCGATCTGGACCCGCTGCGCTATGGCTTGTTATTCGAGCGCTTTCTGAATCCGGAACGCGTATCGATGCCGGATTTCGACATCGACTTCTGCATGGAGGGACGCGATCAAGTGATCGAGTACGTAGCGGAGCGCTACGGGCGCGATCGTGTGAGCCAGATCATCACCTATGGCCGTATGGCCGCCAAGGCGGTGGTGCGGGACGTGGGGCGTGTGCTGGGTCATCCATACAGTCTCGTCGACCGCGTCGCCAAGCTGATTCCCTTCGAGATCGGCATGACCCTAGACAAGGCGCTGGCGCAGGAGCCTGAACTGCGCCAGATGTACGAGACCGAAGAGGATGTGCATGCGATCATCGATTGGGCACGCGCGCTGGAGGGACTGGCGCGCAACGCAGGCAAGCACGCGGGCGGGGTGGTCATCGCACCTTCTCAGTTGACGGATTTCACACCGCTCTACTGCGAGCAGGCCGGCGGCAGCGTGGTGACGCAGCTGGACAAGGACGACGTCGAGGCGATCGGGCTGGTCAAGTTCGACTTTCTGGGGTTGCGGACGCTGACCATCATCGATCACGCGCTGCGCAACATCAATGAACGACTGCGCGCGGCGGGTAAGCCGGAACTGGATATCGCCCGCATCCCGCTGGACGATGGCAAGACCTTCGACCTGCTGAAACGGCACCAGACCACTGCGGTGTTTCAGCTCGAGTCGCGGGGCATGAAGGAGTTGATCAAGCGTCTCCAGCCGGACAGCTTCGAGGACATCATCGCGCTGGTGGCATTGTTTCGCCCTGGGCCACTGCAATCCGGCATGGTGGACAACTTCATCGACCGCAAGCATGGCCGCGCGCGCGTGGACTACCCACATCCGGCACTGGAGCCGATTCTGAAGTCCACGTATGGCGTGATCCTATACCAGGAGCAAGTCATGCAGATCGCGCAGGTCCTAGCCGGCTACACTCTAGGGGCAGCCGATCTGCTGCGGCGCGCGATGGGTAAGAAAAAACCGGCCGAAATGGCCAAGCAGCGCGAGATCTTCGTAAATGGGGCCACCGAGCGCGGCATCAAGGTCGAGACCGCGACCTACATCTTCGATCTGATGGAAAAGTTCGCCGGCTACGGCTTCAACAAGTCGCACTCGGCGGCATATGCGCTGCTGTCTTATCAGACCGCCTGGCTCAAGGCGCATTACCCAGCAGCGTTCATGGCCGCGGTGCTATCAGCTGATATGGATAACACGGATAAGGTCGTGAACCTGATCGAGGAATGCCGCAGCCTAGGGCTCTCCGTCATTCCGCCGGACATTAATCGATCGATGTATGCATTTACTGTACAAGACGACAAGACCATTCTGTATGGTCTCGGCGCCATAAAGGGCGTCGGCCAGAGCGCTATCGAGTCACTGATCAAAAATCGCGAACTTAACAAGGGATTCGGCAGCTTAAACGATCTGTGCCGGCAGGCTGATGCACAGAAACTCAACCGCCGCGTGCTGGAAGCCTTGGTGCGCGCGGGCAGCTTCGACAGCATCGGCCCCAACCGCGCGACTCTGATGGCCCAGGTACCGCAGGCCTTACGACTTGCAGAGCAGCACAGCCGCGATGCAAGCGCAGGCCAGGTGGACCTATTCGAAGCAGCAGCGCCAATCGTCGAACCGACCAATCGAGTCGTGCTGCCGGAGTGGGAGGATGATCAGCGGCTGGCGGGCGAGAAGGAGACGCTGGGGCTATATCTCACAGGTCACCCCATCAGCCGTTATGAGGCCGAACTCGCGAGGATCATCAAGGGCCGCATCGGTGAACTGGTGGCGGGCGGCGCACATGAGGTGAATGCGGGCTACGGTCGTCGCGAGCAACAGACTGTGGTGCTGGCCGGGCTGATCGCGAACATCCGCACGAAGAACACGCAATCCGGCCGCATCGCCTTTGTTACCCTAGACGACCGCAGCGGTCGCATCGAGGTCAGCGTGTTCACTGACGAGTATCGGCGCTACGCGGGACTGCTGAACAAGGACAAGATCGTGGTCGTAGAAGGCGTCCTCGGGTACGACGAGTATCTGGGACAGATGCGACTGCGTGCCAACAAATTCATGGATATCGATCGGGCGCGCGCTGCTTACGCCAGAAAGATTGAAATCCACCTGGAACGCGGCGCAGGCAATGATGTCGTCGCGCATCTGCGCGAAACGCTGGCGCCGTTCCGGGAAGGTGTATGCCCGCTACAGATTGCCTATATCAACGGCATGGCCAGCGCGCAGCTGCGGCTCAGCGATGCATGGAGGGTATCGCCCAGCGACGAGCTGTTGCGGCGCCTGCGTACGCTCGAAGGCATAGAGCGCGTGGAGGTCGTGTATGGCTGAGCATGGAAGCGGCGCGTTGCGGATGGGGACGTGAGGGACGGCGCTGCCCGATTTCCACTGTTATCCTGCTGAACTCCTGTCTCTGACTCGCCGGTCAGGCGTGGCCAAGTGTTGCACAACTGTGCCAAAATACATTAAACACAATAACTAAGCGTCTCTAGATTCAATGAATCCCGATTTTCTCGACTTCGAACAACCAATCGCCGATCTCGAGGTTAAGATCGAAGAGTTGCGTTACGTCGGCACCGACGCCGATGTGAATCTGAACGAGGAAATTCAGCGCCTACAGGTCAAGTGCAAGGCGCTCACAGAATCGATCTTCGCGAATCTGACACCGTGGCAGATCTCGCAGCTGGCGCGTCATCCGCGTCGCCCTTATACCCTTGACTACGTTCAAGGGCTCATCACCGACTTTCAGGAAATGCATGGCGATCGCTCGTTCGCCGATGATCCGGCGATCGTCGGTGGCGTCGGTCGCTTCGAGAATCGACCCGTCATGATCATCGGCCACCAAAAGGGCCGCGACACGCGCGAAAAGATCCGCCGCAACTTCGGCATGCCGCGGCCCGAGGGTTACCGCAAGGCGTTGCGCCTGATGCGCATGGCCGAGCGCTTCCAGATGCCGGTGCTCACCTTCATTGATACCCCGGGCGCGTACCCGGGCGTGGGCGCCGAGGAGCGTGGGCAAAGTGAGGCCATTGCCCGCAACCTCCAAGTGATGTCGGCGCTGAAGGTCCCTATCATCTGCACGGTGATCGGCGAAGGTGGCTCAGGCGGCGCGCTGGCCGTAGGTGTTGGTGATCACTTGAACATGTTGGAATACAGCACGTATTCGGTCATATCGCCCGAAGGTTGCGCTTCTATCCTTTGGCGTAGTGCTGATAAAGCCGCGGATGCAGCCGCGGCCATGGGGATCACCGCGCCGCGGCTCAAACAGCTCAAGTTGATTGACGAAGTCATCCCCGAACCACTGGGCGGCGCCCATCGCGATCTGGAAATGGCCTGCCAAAGGATCAAGAAGTCCCTGCGCACCAGTCTCGAACGCCTGCAGAACGGCAACATCGAAAAGCTGCTTGAGCAACGCTACCGCCGGCTGATGAGTTACGGGCAGTTCAAGACTTGACGGCTGGTGACGCCTGTGGCGTTCACATCTGAAGCGTTGCGGGGCCGACTCGCTGCGCTGCTTTGCGGAGATCATTACCTGGTCGGTTTCAGCGGCGGGCTGGATTCCACGGTGCTGCTGCACGCGCTGGCTGAACTCCGCGGTCGTGTGCCGCTATCCGTCGAAGCGATTCACGTTCATCACGGATTACAGCCGCAGGCGGACGCGTGGGCGGTGCATTGCCGGTGCGTCTGCGAGCGGCTTGAGATTCCCTTCAAGCTCATCCGGATCGATGCCAAAGCCCAGAAAGGCGAAAGCCCGGAGGCGGCGGCGCGAGAGGCGCGTTATAGGGCACTGCGAAAACTGATCAAACCCCGCACGTGTCTGCTGACAGCACACCAGCAGGACGATCAGGCCGAAACTTTATTGCTGCAATTGCTGCGCGGTTCGGGACCGGCGGGGCTAGCTGCAATGCCTGATATAAGGGTCTTCGGCGAGGGCTGGCATGCGCGGCCGCTGCTGCCGTTTACGCGCGCTGAACTGGCCGACTACGCGGCTGTAAATAAGCTTCACTGGATCCATGATCTCAGCAACCGCGATACAGATCTTGATCGCAACTATATTCGGCACGAGGTGCTTTCCAGGCTGCGCGCACGCTGGCCGACGGTCGAACGCACGCTAAGCCGCGCGGCGGCTCTACAGGCGGAAGCGACTGAGCTATTGAGCAATCTGGCGCGGGAGGATTTAGTGGCCGTCGGCGGGAGCCGTCCCGATACGCTGTCGATCGCCGCGCTCAGCCGGCTGTCGCCGGCGCGGCAACGCAATGTGCTACGTCAATGGTTAACCATCCTTGGCCTACCTGCGCCCACGCGGCCACAACTTGAACGTATTTTGATCGAGGCCATCGGCGCGCGCTGGGATCGCACGCCGGTCATCATGTGGCAAGGCGGCGAGGTGCGGCGTTATCGCGACGATCTATTTGCAATGGCGCCACTGGCTGTTCACGATCCGACACTGGTATTGCCTTGGGATATGCGCCGACCCCTGCCGATCCCGCACCTGGGCATCACGCTGGAACCCTCGGCGCTGAAATCACTGGGAGGCGAAGTCGCGGCGGACCGCTCGGACATCACGGTGAGATTCAGGCGCGGCGGCGAGCGCTGCCGGCTGCAGGGACGCCGGCATCATCATGAGCTGAAGAAGCTGTTTCAAGAGGCCGGCGTGCCGCCTTGGGAGCGTGATCGGATCCCTTTGATCTATGCCGGGGAGCGTTTGATAGCCGTCGTGGGCTACTGGCGATGTGAATGAGGAAGGGGCGCCAGAGACATATAGCGCAGAGCCGGGCTCGCAAACTGCCCGACCCGCGCTCCTGGCTGAGGCGCCATCCAAAGCATGCGAGGGCTTGTTTAGAAGAAAACAGCAAGTGCTCAGCCGCTGCGGCGCTGCGGACTCGTTTGACTGGCGGGTTGAACCCCGCCCTACGTTGCTCGACGGAGTCCGACCAGCGGGTTGAAACCCGCCCTACATTGTCCTTGTGGGTTGAAAAACGTTCTACGTTGTTTGTATAGAGCGGACTTCAGTCCATCATCTGCTCTATGCCGCCATCTGCGAGCAGTTGGCCGTGCGCAGCACCTATGATCTGAAGCGATAGTTCTGGCCGGTCACGCCCTTGCTGTCCGGTCCCATAAAATACAGATAAGGTGCCACGACGTCCTCGGGTGCGGGCAGGATAGTCGGATCTTCGCCTGGATAGTTCTGCCCCCTCAAGCTGGTGCGCACCGGCCCCGAATCAATGCCATTCACCCGCACTGGCCGGTCGTTGTCCAGTTCATCGGCGAGGATCTTCAGCAGCCCTTCCTGACCGTGTTTGGCCACACCATAGGCGCCCCAGTAAGCGCGCGTGCAGGCGTCGGTTGAAAATACGATCGTGGGGTCGGCCGACTGCTCCAGCAGCGGGATGCAGACCTGGCAGATGAGAAACGGCGCGTTGAGATTGACGTTGATTATCTGCGCCCACAGATCGATGTTGTAATGCTGGATGGGTGTCAGGTCCCCGACCTGGGCCGCATTGTTCAATAGCCCATCCAGGCGGCCGAACTCGTTTTTGATGGTGTCGCCTAAGTCATCGTATTCCCTGGCGCTCGCCGTTTCCAGATTCATTGGGAAAATGGCCGGTTGCGGATGGCCGGCGGACTCGATCGCGTCGTAGACCTGCTCCAGTTTCTTGATCGTGCGCCCGAGCAGAATCACTGTCGCCCCGTGCGCCGCGTAGGCTTTGGCCACCGCGCGGCCGATCCCGCTTCCTGCACCGGTGACCAGGATGACCCTGTCTTTCAGCAGGTCGTTGGTCGGAGAATAGTGGCGGATGTCGGAGCTCCCGACGC
>JAPSGG010000116.1 GCA_031177845.1 Chromatiales bacterium | reverse complement strand
CCAGCGGTGCGCCAGTCGCGGAGCACCGCTGGCGTCGATTTCCCCGTCATCATCCTTACTGCCCGCGATGCCTGGTACCAAAAGGTAGAAGGTTTCAAGACTGGCGCCGACGATTACGTAGCAAAGCCGTTTCACGTCGAAGAGCTGCTCGCGCACCTTCACGCCCTGATTCGACGCAATGCCGCCAGAGAAGGCGGCAGCTTTAGCGCCTTTGGATTGACTCTGGATGAGGAGCGGCAAGTGGTAAACACTGCGCAGGGCGAGAGCGTGGAACTGACTGGCACGGAGTTTCGATTGCTGCGTTACTTCATGCTGCACCCCGACAAGGTTTTATCAAAGACGCGCCTCAGCGAGCACATCTATGCCTACGATAATGATCGCGATAGCTACGTCATAGAAGTCTATGTAACCCGTCTGCGTCATAAGCTGGGTAAAAACATGATCAGGACTAAACGCGGGCAGGGCTACGTATTCGACGAATGAGCCGCTGTTCCGCGGCATTATGAAATCCATACAAGGACGACTTGGCGTATGGCTGGTCGGTAGCCTATTGGCCTTATTCGGCCTGCATTGGCTGATCACCACCGGTGCCCTGCGGGTCTTCACTGAGCACTATGTCGTCGGCTGCCTGGAGGAGGACGGCGAGAGCGTATTAGTCGGACTTAGGTTCGATCCGATCGACAGGCCCGTCATCGACGACCGATATACCGCGCCCATCTATCAGCGCGCTTATTCCGGTCACTACTTCGTTATTGCCTCGGGTGGGCACCGGGTGCGGTCCCGATCGCTATGGGATCAAGATCTGCCGTCTATCCTCGATAAGAGCGCCGAGGCGCGCGTGCAACACACGATGGGGCCGCTCAATCAGCCGCTGCTGGTATGGACGGATAGCTTCGAGAAGAAAGGCCGCGAGGTCTCCATTGCTGTCGCTGAAGATTTAAGTGCTCTGAAAGTTCGGTTTGCTACGTTTTGGCATCGCTTCGCGGTCATCACGCTATTGCTGCTGGGCTTGCTCGTTGTGGCTCAGCGCCTCATCGTGCGCATGAGCCTCAAGCCCTTGATCGGATTAAAAAAGACCGCCAGCAGCTGGAGAAAAATGAAATCAGCCAGTTGCGGGAGGATGTGCTGCTTGAAGCGCGGCCAATGGTTAAGGAGACCAATCACCTATTAGCCGTGATGCGGCAACGGCAGGAGCACAGGCGCAGCGCCCTCGGTAATTTGGCGCACGCCTTAAAAACGCCACTCACGCGCCTCTCCCAGATTGCCGAGCAGGAAGCATCCCGGTTTGCTGCCGAACCCGCGACCGACTTTCGCAACGCCGTTACCCAGTTGGGCGAGATCATCGATCGAGAGCTGAAGCGAGCGCGATTGGTAGGCGCTGCCGCCCCTGGTCAGCGTTTTGAATTAAGCCGCGAGCTGCCTGATTTGCTCGAGGTGATCAAAAAGCTGTACGCGACCAAGGGCATCACTTTCGAAATGGTGATGCCACCGGATAAAGTGTTTGGCGGTGACCGCGAGGATATTCTCGAACTATTCGGCAATCTACTAGACAACGCGGCCAAATAGGCCACGGCTCGTGTGAGGCTGGTGGTGGTGGACTCTCCCGGCCTCGCCTTTCATATCGAGGACGATGGGCCAGGACTGGACCAAGTCCAGATCGAAAGGCTCACGCAGCGTGGCGCGCGACTGGATGAGAGTACGCCCGGACATGGCCTCGGGCTGGCTATCGTCAAGGAAGTCATCGATCAGCACAAAGGCAAGATGTACGTCAGCCGCTCAAGCAGCCTAGGCGGTCTGCGCGTTACGGCCTCATTGCCTGATTCGAGATCGCGCGTTGTGTCCAATCCATAGCTTCTGATGCTCCTACAACTCAATTGATGGTTGACAAGCCAGGATTTGGGACTAGAATCCCAAATCTAAATTTGTTGGGCAACAGGCGCACGGTGAGGAAGGTCTTGATAGTCGTTGGTTCTGTGGGGATGCAGATGTGATGCGCAGAATTCTTGTGCCAACGACAGTCAGCCTATTTGCGGTCGTCGCCGTCATCGCTTGCGGCGGAGGGAACGGTGGGGCGGCGGCCTCCGGTAATCATACAGGCCGCGTCACCGCCACCGGCACGATCACTGGGTTCGGCAGCATCTTCGTCAACGGCGTGAGGTACGACATCAGCGGAGCGGATATCGTCATCAATGAGGACGACACCGCCTCCGAGGACGAGCTCGCGCTGGGCATGGTCGTCACCGTCGAAGGCATCTTGGACGACGATAGCACCGGTAGCGCCACGAGCGTTATCTACGATGCGGAGATCAAGGGCCCCGTACAGCACGCGCCGGTTACGGATGCCGATGGCGAGACCAAGACCTTCACCGTGCTCGGTGTCACCGTGGTCGCGAATCGCACGACCACCGTGTTCGACGAAGGCGACGGCGTGTCATTTAGCTTCGATCGGTTGGCGCAGGATAATGTCGTGGAGGTCAGCGGATTCATCGATGCGGCGGGGAGCTTGCGGGCCACGCGCATAGAGTTAGAAGACGCTGATACGTTTATTGGCAGCACCGAGGTCAAGGTCAGGGGCACTATCCAGAACCTCGATCTGGTGAGCAGCACGTTCATCCTGGGTGCGGCCACGGTCAGCTACGACGGCAGCACTGAAATCGAAGTCTCGGAGAGGCTCGAAGATGGCCAATTCGTGGAGGTGGAAGGGATTCTGACGAGCCCCGGCGCGATATTGGCCACGGAAGTCGAATTGGGAGACGACGGTGTTCCCGATGATGATGCCGACGACGTACAGGTCGAGGGCATCATCATCGGCTTCCACGGTCTGCATGACTTCCGGGTCAATGGGCGGCCGGTGAATGCCTCCGGCAGTATTGACTTCGAGCCCGAATCCTTGCGCGCCGAACTGAGTAAATATGATCGCGTCGAGGTGGAGGGAAGCGTGATCAATGGCGTGCTGACGCGACGGCAGTGGTGACGATTGAATTACAGCACGCTCCGGGCGATCTTGTAAGCACCAAGGATGGCGGCATGGAAGCAGGCGGCGGCCGCATCGCCGTACTGTTAGAGGGGGCAGGGAACCGAAGATCACCCGACCTCGCTGGGAAGCGGGCCCTGGTCAGCATGGAGGCTGACCGGGGTGTGCGAAGGAAATACCCCGCGCCTGCTGTGGTTCGTCTCATTCTCAGCTTACATCGATACCCCCGAAGGGTGTTCGCACCCTCCTAATAGTGGCACAAGGAGGTGCTGCTCTTTTTCTCCCGCAGCATCATCTCGACGCAGTGATAGATGCGCGTAGGCGCGCAGCGAAATCCGTCACATGCACGGGCGGCTGGCTAAAGTCAGACCTACAACCGCGCCGTGTAGCTTGGATGCTAAGTCGGCCCGACCGCGTCACGGGCGCCTTTTCGTTAGGCGCTCTTAATGAAGTATATTCACCATTTTGGCGCGGTAACGGCTCACCAGCTCGCCCCGACCACCTAGAATCTCGAAGACGGACAACATACCTTTGCGTCCCGCATCATCGCCGAAGACGCGGTCACGGCGCATGATCTCGAACAATTGCTCAAGCGCGCCTTCATATTCACCGCGCACCACCCTCTGTGCACTAAGACGGTAGCGGGCCTGTAAGTCGTTAGGGTTAGTGGCGACCGTCTCCTCGAGATCGGTGTGATCGGCACCCGATGCCGCGGTTCGCGCGAAATCGAGCTGCGCCTTCAGCTGTTTGACCTCGGCATTCAATCCTACATTGACGGGCAACGTGTTGAGTATCGCCTGCGCCTCATCGATTGCACCCGTGTGCATGAGCATTCTCGCGGTGTCGATCTTGAGTGCGGTGTTTTCCGGCTCGAGCTCCGCCGCTTGCCTCAACAGGCCCAATGCAGTATAGGTGTCGCCGGCCTCGAATGAGGCCTGGGCTTGCCTGCGGATCTTGTCGGACTCCCGTTCGATATGGCGCTCGATGAAAGCGCGAACAGCCGATTCGGGCAGCACGCCCATGAACTCATCGACGATGCGACCATTCTTGAATATCTTCACCATCGGCAACGCGCGAACGTCATAATCTCGTGCAAGCCGCGGTTCGCTGTCCGTATTGATCTTCACTAGTGTAAGAAGGCCGCGGTACGCTTCCGCCAGTTTCTCCAGCACGGGGGCCAGCATCTTGCACGGCGCGCACCAAGGCGCCCAGAAGTCGACCAGCACCGGCGTCCGCCGAGAGCCATCGATCACGCGTCTCGTGAAATCCTTCTCGGTTACATTGTAATCATGCGATACATCGCTCATCAGCTCGAACCTTCCAGAACTGGGATGCCGAAAATTTCAATATTTCAATATATGAATGCAATCCAGTGACTTCAACAACCGTGAACGGCATTTACGGCCCCTTGTGGGTGGTACCGTGGACCTGCTGGTCGTGGACGCAGCCGAAGAACAGCTGCAAGCCTGAAGATCTTTATTGGTGCATCCATTTCTTGAGGCCTGGTGCGAGGATCAGCAACAGGCACCCGACCGCGGTGGCGACGCCGGCGATATTGATGAATACGTTGCCATAAAGATCGATGGTCTCGACCGGCGGCAGCGCGGTTGTGGCGCCAGCGTACGGCGCACTGGTCAGGCGGGCAATGAGTGCGCCGATGTAATGGGCGAAGGCCGCTGACAAAAACCACACGCCCATGACGGTACTGACGATTTGTGCCGGCGCCAGGCGAGTCACCATGGCCAATCCCACCGGTGAGAGCGACAGTTCACCTGTGGTAATCAGCAAGTAGCCCAGCAACAGCCAGAACATGGAGGTCTTGCCATCGGCGCCTGCCAGATTTGCGCCTAAGCCGAGCGCACCGAAACCCGCCGCCAGCAGCAGAATACCCAGCGCGAACTTGACCGGTGTGGATGGCTCGCGGTGGCTTCGGCCCAGCTGCAGCCACAGCATCGAGAAGACCGGCGCCAGCAGGATGATGAACATCGGATTAATGGCCTGAAACACCGAGGCGGGAATTCTCCAACCGAGAACCTCGCGTTCCACATTGCGGTCGGTGAAGAGATTGATCGAGCTGCCCGCCTGCTCGAAGAACGCAAAGAAGGTGACGGCAAATGCGGTCAAGATCAGGATGACCAACAGCCGTTCGCGTTCGCTGCGCGGACTGGAAAACGCGACGTAAATCAACCATCCCAGTACCGTCGCACTTACCGCGAGCAGTATCCAACCGGTCAGACGGTTGTAGAGCACCAAGAGCCCGAGGACCGGCAGGCTTGAGGCTAGGCCGAGCAGGATGGTATTCCGAACCCGCACGCTTCGCGACCGTGGTCTCTGGGACGCTTCCGCGGCAGGCGGCAGACCCAGCTGCTCGAAACGGCGCCGGCCGAGCAAAAACACGGCAAGACCGATGAGCATGCCGATACCAGCGAGCGCGAAGCCGTAATGCCAGCCATAGGTCTGACCGATGAATCCGCAGACGAGCGGCGCCAGAAAAGCGCCAATGTTGATGCCCAAGTAGAAGATGGTGAAGCCCGCATCCCGCCGCGGGTCATGCCGCGCATAGAGCTGACCGACGAGGCTGGAAATGTTCGGCTTGAACAGACCGTTGCCCGCAATCAGAAGGGCCAGCGCCCCGTAAAAGAAGAGCGGGTGCGGCAAAGCCAGACAGAAATGCCCCAGCGCCATCAGTGAGGCGCCCAAGATAATGGCTTGTTGATATCCAAGCCAGCGGTCGGCAAGCCACCCGCCGATGATCGGGGTGGTATAGACAAGCGCGCCGTACGCGCCGTAGATCCCATAGGCCCGGTCGTCGCTGAACAGCAATTCTTTGGTCAGGTAGAGCACCAGCAGGGCGCGCATGCCATAGAAGCTGAAGCGCTCCCACATCTCGGTGAAAAACAGGACGTAGAGTCCGCGCGGGTGGTTCATCTTAGGAAATCGAGATCCGGGTAGGCTTG
>JAPSGG010000115.1 GCA_031177845.1 Chromatiales bacterium | reverse complement strand
CTCCAATGCATAAAGCAAATGTTTTGATGGATTGAAGGAGGCATCGCGTTAAAGAAAAAGCCCCGCACAAGAAAGGATCAGGATAAAGCAGCAAAAAATACCGGCTACTCGCGCAGATCTTCCAGATCACACGCCCGCTGACTGCGGCTGGATTTCTCGTGACATTCATCCACAATCGCCATACATTCAGAAATCTTCTGCTCAAGGGCCAGCAGCGCGCCAGGTAATCCAGCGTAAGAAGATTCCATCTCTCGTTCGGTGACATGATAAGCCAAGGCCACAATGGCCCAGGTGCGATTCAGGCACAAGACTGCAGATTCGTAGTCCATGTCGCCGCCAGTACCAGTGTAGAATCGACCGTTGTGGCTGGAATCGTCCAGTGGATTTGAGGGGGGGACAGCGAGATGCGCGTGACGACGCAGCGCGTGATCATCAAAGGTGGCCGTAATTACGAGATTGCATATGAGATTGAAACCGAGCCTGGTGTCTTCTGCATCGTCAGGATGCCTGTGTGGGGGTGTCCGCACCCATTGGAAGTGCTTGGGCGGCGTCTCGAAGCCATGAGGCAGTTGGAGTTCAGATATAAATACTTCGAAGGGCTGCATTCCGGATTTGACACCTGATCCTATGTGCGCCTTCGCCTGTTTGACTGACGCACGAGTGACTTACATGTGTGTCGTGTTCCTTTGACTCCTCTCCCTTGTCATTTTGAATGTAGCCGCCGCTGGCTTATGGGACGTGGCCAGGCGAGGAGAAGACGATCGAGACCTGCACCATCATTGCGGCAACTGCGAACGAGCTCATGGCCGAGCTTGCACGCCTGCATGCCGATGATTCTGGATCCACAAGGACTTCGACTGGTGGATGACCGGCTCAAGAGATGAAGTCGGCCAACTCAAGGCCGTGATGAGCGGCAGTATTGGAAGAAATCCCGCAATTAGCCCCGAGCTATTTGACCTCTCTCCCAGCGAGTAGCCGTCTCGCGCTTGTAGGCGCTGACTTCGACCTAGTCGAGAGCCAAATACTGCTTGAAGCATGAAGATCGATTTGATCGACCGTTCGCCAGTAGATACCTTCAGCGATAACTGCAGATATGAACGTCTTGGATGAAGAACGAAGTGACTATGCGCAAGGCAAGCCCCCGCCCTTGCGGGCGGGGGACAAGCATGCGCGGTAGCGCGTAGAGCGTGGTAATTTAGGCAGCCGCTCGCTTGCTCGCCGCCGGCCGGGTGGCCTCAGCGGCCTCTTGGGTGGTGTCCTTAATCGTCGCTTTGACCTCTTGCATGGCGGCTGGCAGCTGCCGTTCCAGATAGCTGCTGAGCTCATCCTGAGCCTGGATGATGATCTTCACCGTGTCCTTATTGGCCTTCTGCACCTTATCGGCATACTCCTCAGCGATTTCCTTCTGTGCGGCCGCATAGTGGGAAACGGACTGCTTGACAGCACTCTCCACGAAGTCGCTGGTTAGCTCGATCTGCCGTTTCACCAGCCTCTCGTAGGTGCGGACATTCATATCGGTCAACTGACGGGCGGCGTTAAACGTGGTGTTGGCAAATACATTGAAGAGATTAAACAATTCATTTTGCATCTCGTGTCTCCAAAGATCGTTCGATCAAGAAAGGAAGGAAATGATGGGGTTCTTGCTGCGTTGCAGCAGGTAAAATTCAAGTTACGCCAGTGAGGTTACCATGTCAACACCTTACCGGTAAAAATAGCAATCAAATGTCGGTATCTGAGACCCTCAGGTGAACAGAGAGTCAAAGACCGGCGCAATGGTTAAGACATCTGGGCTATGAGAGATTAAAAAGAAAGATGCCTTATAAGGGCGGGGCAGAATAGGAACTCCAGCGTCCTTAGGAACCCAAGAGCTTGTCCCGCTGAGTCTCGACCACTCCTCGACCTCTTTTTTGATGATCCGGATTGGGCCGATGCTATCGGTCGGCTTGTGCCAATGATTCGGCCTCTATCCCATAAGTGCCGGCCAGTGTCTGCAGAATGCTGCGCAGCACCCTAGCCTTCCATCGACTGAACCTGCAAAAGGCACATCGACCTGGAAGGAAAACCATTCCGGTAAATCGGCCCATCTGGTCGCCACGCAGTACCCACGATATGCCATTCCGTACAGCCTGATGCTCGTGCAGGATGGGTCGACCTCGACCATGGGCGTGTCGCGGCGGTGGCGGATCAGTAGCTCGATCAAGGCCCATTGCTCGTCAGTCAATTCTTCAGATCTGTGCATGCCCAGAGGCTAACAACCGCCGCCTCGCCATGAACAGACCCATGTATGCAATGAGCTGTAGTCTTTTGATTGTGGTCCTGCCGCATGGTTGGCAGTTGCGGCACCATTCAAAACTTCGGCCGCACATCGGGGCGGTACTTGCCCTGGTCGGAATTTTCGCAAGCGCCATTGATGCGGCGGAATTCTTGGGTCTAAATCTCGAGGACGAGCCAGCCGAGGGGCGCGTCCAGCGCATTATCCAATGCCGCTTCCAGGCTTCATAGCTCGACCGCTAAAGGGACAGAGTTCCCATGGACAGTCCAGCTTGCCGCATCTTTGACTACGTAAGAAGGAGATTACCGTGTCAAACTCATTTTCGTTTAAATCGATTTTCTCTGTGGCCGTGACCGGTGCGTTGGTCGCCTGTGGCGGTGGCGGCAGCAGCTCCAGCAGCAGTGAGGGCTCCCTCAGTGTGGCCATTACCGATGCGCCCATCGATAATGCACTGGAAGTCGTCGTCGCGTTTACCGGCGTGGCAATCAAACCGCAGTCAGGCGAGGAGATCATGTTCGGCCCCTTCGTCCCCCCAAAGCAGATTAACCTGCTCGATCTGCAGGGCAATGGCAGCACGCTTCTCATCGACGATGCGCTGTTGCCCGCGGGACGCTATGACCATATCCGCTTGGACGTCAATGCCTTTGACATTTCGCAGTGTCAGGGCGCCGATCCTGGTTCCTCACCGAGTTACATCACCTTCAAAGATAGCGGTCCCGATGTCAAATTCCCGCTGTGCATACCGAACAGCGCCCAGCAGGGGCTTAGGCTGGTCAGCCCGTTCACGATCGCCGCAGACGGTAGCACTAATTTCACCATTGACTTCGACTTGCGTAAATCCATTACTGATCCCCAAGGCGTTCCCTTCCAGAGCGCGTATTTCCTGCGGCCAGCCCTACGAATCGTCGACAATAATGACGTAGGCAGCATCAGCGGTGAGGTGGTGGTCGCGCTGCTGGACAATAGCAATGGTTTGTGCAGTGACAATGACCCACATACCGGCAATGCGGTGTATGTGTTCGGTGCCGGCGCGACGCCGGACGACATCGATGGCGTGGATGGCGATGACGGACCGATCACGACGGCCCTAGTCGCCAATGGGGACAACGATGGCGCCTATACTTACACCGTCGGCTTCCTGCCAGAAGGCAAATACACGGTGGCCTTCACCTGTAGGGCGGATCAGGAGGCTGTGCCCGAGACCGAAGGGGAAGGCGGCGATTCTGAGGCGGACGATGATCTCGCATTTCAGGGGCCGATGAAGAATGTCAAGGTAACCGCCGGAGACACGACCACACTTGATTTCGCCGCTCAGTAGAATTCAGCGAACGGCGAGACTGGCTTCGACACGGCCTTTACAATTCTCCATCTCCAGAAGAGACGAACCTCTACACCGGGCTTGCGTCGGCTGCCGCAAGCCCGTTTTTTTTAACACCACAATCATCCACGCTCTCTCGCCGCAAGTCGGCGTAACGACGTGCCTTATCGGAATTGCTCCCCAATTCCATTGATGCCACGGCGCGGGTGCGCGTAAATGTGCACACGCAGGGGAGCTGCGTTGGGGAGGCAGGTTAAGCAGCAGCTAGCTTGACTGGCCGCCAAGGAAGATTTGATCACTCATGGAAGGGAAACGCAGGTGGGGCCCTCAAGCCGTCTAACCCGCATCAAACGTGTGACCAGATTCTGGTTCATACCTCGTCGATCTTTATGGAAAGGGATGTATCTATGTCAAAAACAATTTCGTTGAAGTCTTTTGCATCACTCGCGGTGATCAGCGCCGTCACCGCGTTGACCGCATGCGGTGGCGGCGGTGGTGGCTCATCCGCCCAGGGGTCGCTCGATGTGGCGTTGACCGACGGCCCGGTCGATTTTGCCAGTAAGGTGATGGTGCACGTGACCGGCGTCACGGTTAAGCCGAAGGGCGGCGACGCAGCCACATTCCCACTCCACAAGAAGATCAGCCTGCTCGATCTACAGGCGGGAGCGAGCAGCGAGCTTTTAAACGACGTGAGCGTGCAAGCGGGTGATTACGAGTGGATGCGCCTTGAGATTGATGCCAAGAATTCATTTGTCACGCTCGCAGACGGAAGCGAGCACGAATTCGCGATCGCCGGCGCCAGCGGGTTGACCATGAGCGGCGGTTTCACCGTGCCCGAGGGTGGCGAGGGATCCTTCACTATCGACTTCGACCTGCGCAAGTCTATGCTCGGGCTATCGCCCGCCGGCTACATCGTGGCGCCCGTTCTGCGGCTGGTGGATAACCGCACGGTCGGCAAGGTTGCAGGCTCCGTTGCGGAATCGCTGATCACGGACGTCGATTGCACGGCCGACGCAAACACCGGTAAAGGCAATGCGGTGTACGTCTACGCGGGTGCTAGGGTGAACCCGACTGATATCGGTCTCAAGACTCTAGAGCCCCTTAGCAGCGCCAATGTTTCGTTGGGCGCGGACTACACCGCCGCGTGGCTGCCAGCGGGTAAGTACACAGTGGCGTTCACCTGCAACGCGCGCGAGGACAATCCGGGTACGAACGAACACATCGCATTCGTAAAGACGGATGAATCCATCAACGTAGAGGTGAAGGCCGGCAAGACTACCCAGCTCGACTTCGATGGCGCCTCGAAGATAGGTGACGATGTAGCAGTCCGCGGCGAGGTGAGCATTGACCTGCTCAACAGTGAGGCAAAATGCGATCTTGGCGATGGCGTCGCCGTGTACCTGTTTGAAGGTCTGGACGTAGCGCCGAACGACCTCGGCGGTTTAGGCAAGGATCCGGTTGCCGTTCTGGGCGTCGTTAGGAATGCTACGACCGGGCTTTTGGAATATGGCTCGGATCTGCTGCTGGCAGGCAACTATACCGCCGCCCTAGCCTGTCAGGTGGATCTTGACAACCCGCTCACGGATGATGACATCCTGTTCGTGGATACCACCGAGATCAATGTGCCGAGCGGCGAGGAGGTGGTAGCGCTGTTTGGCGATTCGCTGATGGCCGACCTCGAGAACGCGGTAGCCACACTTGATGAGGCAGCTGGAAACGTCCAAACGTTGAATGCGCTCAAGGCGCTCGTGGATGAGATCGGCGTGACCGATGCGATAAGTAGTCCGCAGCTGGATACGCTGATGAACTTGGTAGGTCAGCTCGACCCGACCGATCCCAGCGTAGAGGGAGTGCTCGACACCGTAAACCAGCTTCTCGGTGTGGGCTTGACCCATCAGCTGCTGAATCGCATGCGCGCCGAGGTACAGCGGCTGCTGATCCTCAATCCGGCCAACCGGGACTTGCTTGATCTCTCGTCCTTGTTGAACGGCGTCGGCGGCGCTATACCCAGCAACCAGTTGGCAGTGGCCCAAGGCCTAACCGATCAGCTGAACGCTGACGGCCTTCCAGTGGCAGACCTGCTGAGCCTCGTAAACGGTTTGGTCGATCTGGACGAGCTGTTGGGCTTGGGCAGCTTGCTGGACCTAGGCGGGTTGCTCGGCTTGCTTGACCTGCTCTAAGTCAGATCTAAACACTGCACCTTTAGAAGGCGGTACTACGGTACCGCCTTCTTTATTTTGGCGGCTATTTGTAGTAGCAGTGTTGTCAGCTCAAGGTCTCTACACCGTCTTCGCGCCCGACCAACACGACGTCGGCGGGACGCAGAGCAAAAATGCCTACCGTGAC
>JAPSGG010000114.1 GCA_031177845.1 Chromatiales bacterium | reverse complement strand
TCAACCGATAGGGGCTCGCATGGCTTACCGATGGCTTAGAGAATTAACTGCATTCCTTTACCCGCCAACCTGTCTATTGTGCGAGTCCAGAGGGCACGACGACCTCGATCTTTGCCGGGCCTGTGTTGATGCTTTGCCACGCCTGGGAAACGCCTGCGCGCGCTGCGCCCTGCCCCTGGAGTCGCCGGACGTAAACCTGTGTGGCGTCTGCCAGCGCAAGCCACCCGTGTTCGAGGCTGCGATCGCGCCGTACCGGTATCACGCGCCCATCGATCATCTGATCCAGCAGCTCAAGTTCCACGGAAAACTGGCGCACGCTCGGCTCCTTGGAGCTTTGCTGGCTGAACATCTGGTCTCGAAAGCAGGTGTGCTGCCCGAGTGCATCGTGCCGGTGCCGCTGCATCCACGGCGTATCCGCAGCCGCGGATTCAATCAGGCCTTGGAGCTTGCGCGCCACGTTGGCCGCCGCCTGCGGGTGCCGGTTAATCACCGCTGCGTCCGGCGGATCAGGCATACCGACGCGCAGATGGATCTGCCGGCCAAGGCGCGGCGCAAAAACATCCGCGGCGCCTTCGAGGTTGCGGAGGGATTCACGGCGGCGCGTGTTGCAATCCTGGACGACGTAATGACGACTGGCGCCACCGTCAACGAACTCGCCCGCGCCATACGTCGCGCGGGGGTCGTACATATCCAGGTTTGGTCGGTCGCGCGGGCAGATTGATCGCGCCTGTGACGTTCCAATCCGAGATGAGTTCCGGCAGCGACCACCAGTCCGTGCAGCAGTATGTCGTATTCCGAGATGGAGCAACTAGACTCCTCAAGCTGAACCTAGCCTACTGGCAGCGCCAGCAATTGCAAAAGCTGCTCACCGCAGCCAAGCATCTCAATCCTGCCATACAGGTGGAGTGGGATGTGCAGTAACTGATGAACTCGCCTTAAGCCCCCGCTAAAATTCCAAGCCCCGGCAGCGCGTACCGGCGTCTTTTGAGATCGGCCTCACCCAGATGGACGTGCCGCATAGTCGATGGCGATGCCGATGAAGACTGCCAGACCGAAGTAGTTGTTGTTGAGAAAAGCGCGAAAGCAGTGCTGTGGCTCGCGATCTGCGATCAGAAACTGCTGGTAGAGGACCAGGCCCGCTGCGGCACATAGGCCGACATAGTAGTAGAGACCCAGCACCGCTCGCTGGCCGATCAGGATCAGGTCGACCAGCAGTACGAGCTGTATAAGGCCGATGATCGCGCGATCCGCCTCGCCGAACAGAATCGCCGTGGACTTGACGCCGATCTTCAAGTCATCCTCGCGATGGCCGATCGCGTACATGGTGTCATAGACCGTGGCCCACAGCACTGCGGCGATGAAGATCAGCCACCCCACGGGCGGTGGGAGCTTGCCCGTCTGCGCAGTGAATGCCATCGGCACGGCCCAGCCGAATGCGGCGCCAAGGTGCACCTGGGGCAGGTAATGGATTCGTTTCATGAACGGATAACTCACCGCCAGCAGCGCGCCGACGACGGACAGCATCACCGTCAGTGTATTCGTAAGCCACACCAGCGCGAAGGCGAGGAGGCAAAGGACTGTGGATACCATCAAGGCCTCGCGCGGCGTGATGCTAGCCCGCGCCAGCGGCCGGTTGCGGGTGCGCGCGACCTTTGGATCGATGTCGCGGTCCGCGAAGTCGTTGATCGCGCATCCCGCAGAGCGCATGAGCGTCACGCCGGTGATGAATACGAGCAGCACGCTCCAATCCGGCTGGCCGCCAGCTGCAATCCACAGCGCCCATAGCGTAGGCCATAACAGCAAAAAAATCCCGATCGGCCGGTTCAGGCGCACCAGTAGCGCGTACTGCTGGAGCTTATAGATAATCTCGCGCGGGCCTATGGTGAGTTGCCTATCCATCGATAGACATTATCCTACAGCAGGCGCGGTCAACTGGTCGCAATCGCGGCCGGCACTGTCATCGTGCTGGATATCGCTCTGGCCGCTGCGCGCTCGGTCTTTGGAGGCTAGCGTACCTTGTCTCGCGCGCCGACGATCTCGAACATCAATCCAGACAGGGCGTGAAAGCGCGTGACGCGAAACACCAGGGCGCTGATTGAGAGTGAACGAACCTGCCGCACCTCGCGCAGCCGAGGCAGGAATATACATGCTACCAGTAGGCGCGCCATCGCCGAGATGCCGAACACTGCCAGGAGGGCGAATTCCCAGTGCAGCGATAGACTGGCCATGGTGACTCCGCCGGCAGGCAGGTGCGTAGCCAGATAGCCGCCCAGCATCGCGCCGGCGAAGACGCCGATGCTGGCCAGCACATTATGCACCGCCATATCACGGGCAAACCGCGGGCCGGGCCGCAGGTCGTACAGGAAATTGCCGGCACTTAAGGAGAATCCGGCCCAGGCGAGCCCGCCGAAACCCTGCACCGCCATGAGATACCAGAAGTTGTCGGAGAGCAACCATAATGCCGTTACGATCGGGATCATCCAGCCGGTCACGGCCAGCACTAGCCGATTGCCGAAAGCGTCGCTGATGCGCCCCCAGGTATTGAGCGTCAAGAATTGCGTGACCACGGTGATCGCTGTCGCGGCCATGAACTGCAGGTAGTTGTACTGAAGGTCGCGCAGCATATAGACCGTAAAGAAGGGGGATGCGATGGCAACCGCGCACTGCATCGAGGCGAAGAACGCGGAAAAGCGAAGAAACTGCGTCCCGCGCAAGGCCTTGAGCGAGCGCCACATGCCCACGACGATGGGTGCCTGGCCCGGGCGGCTATCGTGCACGGGATCGTGCATCCGGCCGAGATAGTAGACCGACACAAAGCGCGCCAGCGCCGAGATCGCGAACACCACCACAAAGCCGACAAGGACCTCTCCCCGCCGGTTGAAGATCGCCAACAAGCCACCCGCGCACACCAGCGCAATAAACGTGACTAGACTGACGACCCGCGTGCGATGGCCGAAGTAGCGGCCTCGCCGCTGTTCCGGCACGAGGTCGCGCATCAAGCTGCTCCACTGCGGCTGGATCAGGTTGGAGCAGGCGTGGTAGAGCACCACGCAGGCGATGAGTATTGGTACCGCGTACCCGGACCACAGGAGCGGTAGCAGCACCAGCGGAAACCAGATGGCGCCTTGCGCGCAGGCGCCGGCTATGATCAGCTTCTTGCGGGACGTCCCGCGATCGCTGAGCCAAGCGGATACCAATTGCATCCCGGATCCGATCAACGGCGGGATGGAAGCAAGCCAAGCGATCTGTTCCGCGGTGGCTTTCAAGTGCAGGGCATAGGCCGAGAGGTAGGTCTCGCCGGCCCCGGCCATAACGGAGAACCACATGCCATCGCGCATCGAGTGCTCCAGCGAGCGCTGATTGCGCGCGAGTGCCACTTCATCATCGGGCGCGGCGGGCGTCGGCGACGGCGCAATGACCGCATCGTCGTGTATATTGCGTGTCGCGGTGGAGAGCGCCGGCATGCCAGTCATCGCAGATCGAGGCTTATCTGGTTCTAACTTCCATGCGGGCGAGTTGCTACGAGCCGGATGAAAGATCGTTATAAGTTCGCCGGCTTTAAGCTGATTACGGTCACTTGACGCCGGGTTGATGATCGAGATTATCCGGGCATGTAAGGTATAGTGTCTATCGACCGGATGGCCGTTCGTTCCGGTCTTTGAACCGTTGGAGATTCGCGCTGATGAGTACATGCGACAACCGCTTGCAAACGCTGCCGACAGCGATTGACTACCGCGTCGGTGCGACGCGCGCCCTTAGCGCCGATGATTGACCTGCAGCTTGCGCGTCTTGCCGATGCGAACGCGATTGCGGTGATGTCGCGCGCTCTGATCGAGACCGGTTTGAGCTGGAGCTGGACGCCCGAGCGGGTGGCGGGACAAATACGATGTCCGGATGCGATGGTGCTGGTAGCGCGAGCCCATCCTGGCATCGCGGGTTTTGCGATCATGCATTTCGCGCGGGAGACCGCACATCTGAACCTGTTTGCAGTCGCCAAAGCCCGCCAGCGTCGCGGGCTGGGCACGCGACTGCTGCGCTGGTTGGAGCGATCGGCCTACACAGCGGGCATTGCCACAATCGATCTGGAGGTGCGGGCCGGCAACCGCGCAGGGCAAGCCTTCTATAAGGCCATGGGCTATGAGCATGTGATGATATTGCCCGGCTATTATGGCGGGCAGGAATCCGCGCTGCGCATGGCCCGATTTCTGCGCATGAGCGAGGACTTGGCTCGCGTGTTTACCGCCCAGTGCGGATTTGCGCCAGATCGAGCCTGAGGGTGCGGGCGTTATGCGCGGGTGCCCTCGCAGGGCAGCGACACCGCTTGACGTCGCGCGCTGTCCAGACGTAGCGCCGTAAGGGCGCCACCCCACACGCAGCCGCTGTCGATCGCGGTGACACCAGGCGCGCGATAAAAACCCAGCGCGGACCAATGTCCGCAGACGATATTCAAGCTCCTGCTGCGCCTGCCGGGTACCTCGAACCACGGCATAAGACCCTCGGGTTGGCTACCGGGCGGCCCATTGGCCTGCATGTCCATGCGGCCTTGCGCGTCACAGTAACGCAGGCGCGTGAGAATATTGATGATGGCTCTCGCCCGCGGCCAGCCCGCAAGCTCGTCGGACCAGCGATCAGGACAATTGCCGTACATATTGTGGAGCAGCTGCCGGTAATCGGGCCCGCGGAGCCACCGCTCAACCTCTCGCGCGCAGGCGCGCGCAGTATCCAAATCCCACTGCGGCACCAGTCCGGCGTGCACCATCGTACAGCCCAGTGTGCCGTCATGGTGAAGCAGCGGGAGGTGGCGCAGCCACTCGGTGAGTTCCTCCCGATCCGGGGCATCGAGCACGGCGCGCAGGCTGCTGTCGGGTTTGGTCCGGCGGGCGCCGACGTGCTCCGCCAGTAGGTGCAGGTCGTGATTGCCCAGCACGCAAGTTACGGCCTCGCCAAGATCTTTGACGAAGCGCAGCACCTCCAGCGACTTAGGCCCGCGGTTGACCAAGTCGCCCACCAGCCATAGGCGATCGCGATCGGCATCAAATTTCAGCCGCGCCAGCAGCGCCCGTAGCTCGTCGTAGCAGCCCTGTATATCGCCTATCGCGTATATCGCCATCAGTATTAAGAAGCCTTCATCTCGAGGAGAGGTGCGAAAGGGTCTAGCTGATTCATAAGACTCCTCGCGTTCGCTCGGAGCGATGTGGTCAGGGAGTCCTCAATATGACCCTCTATGCGTTCGGCAGCAGGCCGCCGCCAATCAAAGGGGCTACTCAATGCATCAGTGCAGCACGCGCGGGACGGAGAGGGTAAAGGCCGCGATCTCGGCGTCGAATTCGGTGCCGTCATCGGCCCGCATCTGATAGCTGCCGCGCATGGTTCCGACCGGCGTCTCTAGCATGGTGCCACTGGTGTACTGAAAACCTTCGCCAGGCCGCAGGTGAGGTTGCTCGCCGACCACACCTTCGCCGCGCACCTCCTGCACCTTGCCATTGGAATCCGTGATGATCCAGTGCCGCGTTAGGAGCCTGGCGGGAATGTTGCCTGCGTTGTGGATGGTAACGGTATACGCGAACACGTAACGGTTCTGCTTGATATCGGATTGGCCTTCGACGAAGGCGGTGGCGACTTTGACCTTGATGTTGTAATTGCGGGCGTCTTTCATGCCGTCATTATAAGCGGAAAAAGCGTGAACATAATCTTAACCGTGGTCACCCTACAGCAAGTGAATTAGCGTGTGTTAAGTTGGCGAGCGCCGCGAAGTCCGCGATGCTCAGCATCTCGGGACGTAGGCTCGGATCCACGCCCGCGGCCTCGATATCCTCGGCCCGCAGCAGAGGCTTAAGATTATTCTTGAGCGTCTTGCGCCGTTGAGAAAAGGCGTGTCTCACGACGAGCGCGAAATGCTCCTCGTCGTCAACCTCGATCGCCGACCGAGGGTAAGGCGTAAGGCGCAGGAAAGCA
>JAPSGG010000113.1 GCA_031177845.1 Chromatiales bacterium | reverse complement strand
CATGTTCGCGATGACGGCGTCACCGCGAACATGGATCCTGGCACCTGAGTTCGACATCTGCTGCTCGTAGAGCTAATTGGTTGCGAGTCAGTAGCTGTGTCGCTGAAGGCCAGTCTCCTGCACGATGCGGGTCGCGATTTCTTCAACCGAACGGGTCGTCGTATTAAGGAATCGAATACCCTTGGCACGGTACAACGCCTCGACGGCCTGCACTTCGTAGCGGCACTGCTCCGGCGAGGCATAACGGCTGCCCGGTCGCCGTGCGGTGCGTATGCTTTGCAGGCGTTCCGGGGAGGTGGTCAGACCATAGAGTTTGTTCACGTAGGGCCTTAGCGCGCGGGGCAGCACATTCCCGCCTAAATCCTCCTCGGTGATCGGGTAATTGGCCGCGCGAATCCCGAATTGAAGTGCGAGATATAAACAGGTGGGGGTTTTCCCCGAGCGCGAGACGCCAATGAGGATTAGGTCGGATTGATCATATTGGCGGGTGTATGCGCCATCGTCATGCAGCAGCGCGAAATTGATCGCGTCCATGCGAGATTCATATTTGTGTACATCGACGAGCCGATGCGAATATTCGCCGCGTTCCAGCGGCTTTGCCTGCAGCTCTGCTTCCAATATGTTTAAGAAGGCATGAAATAGATCCAGAAGCAGGCCTTGGGAATTCGCAACCAACGATCGGAGCTCAGGGTCGGCCAGCGTGCTGAACACGATAGGCCGGATTCCATCCTGTGCGGCCGCGCGATTGATCTGTTCGGCCACCGATATCGCCAGATCGCGATTATCGACATAGGGAATGGTAAATTCCCGAAAATCGAGACCCCCGAATTGAGCGAGTAGACTATGCCCCAGCGTCTCCGCGGTAATGGCCGTGCGGTTGGAGAGAAAGAACACGCTGCGCATAGTTGATCATCCACCATTAATTAATTCTTATGACATTCACGCGTTGCATATTACCGCTAAGAAGGAGGGCAATGTAGTGGACGAATACATCCTCAGTCTCGACCGTATCGGCATGGACGATGTCGCGCGTGTGGGCGGCAAGAATGCGTCTCTGGGAGAGATGATCCAGCATCTGACCGCCAGCGGCGTCAACGTGCCAGGTGGGTTTGCAACGACTGCCGAAGCCTTTCGGCGGTTCCTGACCGATGCCGGTCTGACGGATAAGATCAGCGCGGCCCTTGACAAGCTCGATGTTGAGGACGTCAGGGCACTAGCGCGGACCGGCAAGTCGATCCGCCAGTGGATCACCGATACCCCAATTAAAGGTGGGCTGCGTGATGCCATCGCACAAGCGTTCGAAGACATGGAGCAAGCAGCAGGCGGTTCGGTCGCGGTGGCCGTACGATCGTCAGCCACGGCCGAAGATCTCCCAGATGCTTCGTTTGCTGGCCAGCAGGAAACCTTTCTCAACGTGCGCGGCCTGGACAATGTGCTCCTGGCAGTAAAGACCGTCTTTGCATCGCTATTCAACGACCGGGCGATCTCGTATCGGGTGCATCATGGATTTGATCACGGGGAGGTGGCGTTATCAGCCGGCGTACAGCGCATGGTGCGCAGTGATCTGGCGGCGAGTGGCGTCATGTTCACACTAGATACGGAGTCTGGGTTTAAGGACGTCGTGTTCATCACTAGCAGCTACGGCTTGGGTGAAGCCGTGGTACAGGGAGCCGTCAATCCGGATGAGTTCTATGTCCACAAAGGGACCTTGGCCGCCGGGCGCCCAGGGATCTTGCGGCGCACGCTGGGTAGCAAGGAGATCAAGATGGTGTGTCAGGAAGACGCAACCGCGTTCAGCGAGTCGGTCCGCACCGTGGACGTTCCGCACGAAGATCGTCGTCGCTTTACGCTGACGGACGACGAGGTCGAGCAACTCGCCCGCCAGGCCGTCATTATCGAGCAGCATTATGGGAGACCCATGGATATCGAGTGGGCCAAGGACGGGGAGACCGGCGAACTATTCATCGTTCAGGCTCGCCCGGAAACGGTCAAGAGCAAGAAACATGAAGTTGTGGAGCGCTATGTGCTGCGCGAGCGCGGTGAGGTGGTGGCCGAAGGGCGCGCGGTCGGCCAGCGGATCGCTAGCGGCAAGGCTCGCATCGGAATCGAGCTGGAGGACATGGATAAGCTTGAACAGGGTGACGTGTTGGTTACGGATATGACTGATCCCGACTGGGAGCCCGTCATGAAGCGCGCTGCGGCGATTGTCACGGATCGTGGTGGACGCACCTGTCACGCGGCCATCATCGCGCGGGAACTCGGCATTCCGGCGGTCGTAGGCTGCGGGGACGCCACGCAGCGGCTATCGGACGGACAGGACATCACCGTATCGTGCGCGGAAGGCGACACGGGCATGGTCTACAAGGGCCTGCTTGACTTCCAAGTGGTCAAGCACGAATTGGATGAAATGCCTAAACTGCCGCTGAAGGTCATGTTAAATGTGGGCAACCCGGGACGGGCGTTCACATTCGCAAGTATTCCGAATGCTGGTGTAGGCCTAGCGCGCCTCGAATTCATTATCAACAATACAATCGGCGTACATCCCATGGCACTGCTGGAGTTCGAGCAATTGCCTGGCGACCTCCAGGAGAAGGTGCGATCCCGCTGTGCGGGGTACCCTGATCCAGTGACCTTTTACGTGGATAAGCTCAGCGAAGGAATCGCCACGTTGGCGGCCGCTTTCTCGCCGCATCCCGTGATCGTGCGCCTGTCCGACTTCAAGTCCAACGAATATGCTCATCTGATCGCGGGCGAGCGATACGAACCCCGAGAAGAAAACCCCATGATCGGTTTTCGGGGCGCATCGCGTTATATATCTGGGTCGTTCCGTGACTGCTTTGAGTTGGAATGCCGCGCACTGCGCAAGGTGCGCAATGAGATGGGTTTTACGAATGTCCAGATCATGGTGCCGTTCGTACGCACCCTGAATGAAGCCGCGCAGGTGGTGGAGTTATTGGCAAACAACGGCCTGAAACGTGGCGAGGACGACTTGAAGGTGATCATGATGTGTGAGATCCCCTCCAATGTCGTATTGGCGGAGCAATTCCTGGAACATTTTGACGGATTTTCGATAGGCTCGAATGACCTCACACAGATGACGCTGGCGTTGGATCGCGATTCGGGCTTAGTCGCGACCGGTTTCGATGAGCGCGACCCGGCGGTCAAGTCGCTGATACACCAGGCGATCGCCGCATGCCATAAAGCGGGCAAGTATGTCGGTATCTGCGGGCAAGGACCTTCCGACTACCCTGATTTCGCCCGCTGGTTACTGGAGGAGGGGATTGATAGCGTATCGTTGAATCCTGACTCGGTCATCGAAACGTGGCTATTCATGGCCGAGCAGGTCGACGCCTGAGGATGAGGCGCTTCGGTTGAAAGGGCACCGCTATTAGCCAGCAGCCAGTCCCGGAGCCCCGACAATGGATGCTCGCCTTCAGCGGACGAGCGGACCATCAAATGGGATGTACTATCTCCGTCTCTATTACTCGGTGGATGATCCGCTCCCCACGTTCTAATGGCAGTACGACAGAGGCGCGTTCGGCTCGCCCAAGCCATTGGCCGGCACCTACAGCGTAGAGTTAGAACATTAAAGCGCACGCTACACCACCGATGCCAGCACGTCGACCATCGTCGGCGCCTTGCCGATGTAAGGCTTCAATTCAATGGCGATCTCGGGATGCTCGGCTCTCTTGGCGCTGATGAGCAGCGGGATATGGTCGTTCACGTGAGTGCCACAGGCCAGAAAGTAGGGCAGGATGGTTATCTCGCGGCTACCAGCCTGTACTGCGGCATCGATCGCGGCCGGGATCGAAGGCTCCGCAAGCTCCCAAAAGGCGCAATCGACGTAATCGAAGCGGTCGCGTACCCGATGGCGGAGCCGCTCGGTCAGTGCCAGTATCTCTGCGTTGGACGCGGCGCGGCGGCTACCGTGGGCGACAAGGATCAGGCTCTTCATGGCTGATGCGGCGGCTAGTACCAGCCGGTCCCGTTGCACGCGACCCTCGGATAGCGGTGGGGCCGTGGCCTCGCCGCGCTGGGCCGGGATCGTACGCTTGATTTCATAGTCGAAAGCAAAACATGCGCATACAGGTCATCTCGGATCTGCATCTGGAGTTCGGGCCGCTGGCGTTTCCCGTGAGCAAAGCGGATGTGCTGGTTGCAGCGGGCGACATTGGCATCGGTCGAGACGGTCACGAATGGTTGCGGCGTGCGCCTTATCCAGTCATCTATGTCGCGGGCAATCATGAGTACTGGCATCATGACTTGCATGATCTGACCCGAACTTTGACTGAAATGTCCCGGCATGGCAATGTTCATTTTTTGGAGAACCGTACTGTTGAGCTCAGTGGCGTGCGATTCGTCGGCTGCACCCTGTGGACGGATTTTAACGGCGCTAATCCCGCGGTCATGGCGCGGATGTCCCTTGCAATGAACGATCTTGGCCATATCTTGATGGGTGCGCGCGCGGCGCGTGCGCAGGATCTGGTCCAGCTCAACGCCGCGTCCCGCAAGTGGCTGGCTCAGGAATTGGCGACGCCGTATGCTGGCAAGACGGTGGTAGTGACCCATCACGCGCCACTCATGCGCAGTTGGTATCCAGGGCGCAGTGCGGACCCGACGCGGTTTGCCTATTGCAACGATCTCGCTGAGCTGATGAGCGGTCGGACTATCGATCTTTGGGTACATGGACATGTCCATGAAACGCTTGACTATACTGCGCACGGCGCGCGAGTCGTGTGCAACCCGCGCGGATATTTTGGCTTTCGCGAAGTCCCTGGCTTCGAGCCCGCCAAGGTGATCTCGGTGTAACGTCCCTTAGCCGCTCAGAGTAAATCGAAGCATGTCAGCGAAAAGCGTCTATAAGCTAGTTTTCTTCAATCAGGGTAAGGTCTATGAGATCTTCGCGCGCAAAGTCTATCAGGGCGACCTGTACGGTTTCGTGGTGGTGGAGGACTTGGTTTTTGGGGAACGCGCCTCAGTGGTGGTGGATCCCAGCGAGGAACGCCTGAAGACCGAGTTCGAGTCTGTGAGGCGCGTGCATATACCCATGCACGCGATCATCCGCATTGATGAAGTTGCAAAACAGGGCATCGCCAAGATCAGTGAGGCCGGCGCGAATGTGGCAATGTTTCCGTCGCCGCTATACACCCCCGGGGGGGGCAGCGGCAAACGTTGAGGTCTTTGCAGACCGCCCATGGGTGAGTTACGCTTGGGCGCCGGACAGTAAGCCAACGCTATAGGCCAGCCCAATATCAGCCCATGATGGTTCCGTGATTAGGAGAGGTGTCCGAGCGGTCGAAGGAGCACGCCTGGAAAGTGTGTATACGTTAACAGCGTATCGAGGGTTCGAATCCCTCCCTCTCCGCCATTAGGGCAGGGTGAGGGCCTTCGCGGGTTCGACAAATTTGTCGGAAACAAATTTGAACCGACGCAGGCGCGCCCTTTGGAGCGGAGTACATGGACGTGCGGAGTAATCCCTCCCTCTCCGCCATATCGTCGGCCGATTCAATGTGCAATGGTGGCTCGTGCCGGCCCCCCCGCAACGATAAATTGTGAACCCCGCCAGGCCCGGAAGGGAGCAACGGTAGCAATGGATTCGGGTGCCGGGGTGTGGCTGGTGCGGGCCGCCACTATTCTGTAGTATTCCCGGCGATGATGGTTGGGACTATCACCATTATCGTTGTCAGCCGATCCCGGCGCTTGCCGATCTCCTCAACGGTTTCCGCGGCACGTAATGAGCTACCAGGTATTAGCGCGCAAGTGGCGGCCGCGCAACTTTGAGCAGATGATTGGCCAGGGTCATGTGCTTCGCGCCCTGATTAATGCCCTCGATCAGGGGCGTTTGCATCATGCGTATCTCTTTACCGGCACGCGCGGCGTTGGCAAGACTACGCTGGGTCGGATTCTGGCCAAGTGCCTCAATTGCGAATTGGGTGTCAGCGCGCGGCCTTGCGATTGCTGCAACGCCTG
>JAPSGG010000112.1 GCA_031177845.1 Chromatiales bacterium | reverse complement strand
GCCGGAAGGCCTACGGACGACCCGCGACCAATCCTTACGCCGTCGTGGCTCCACTGATTCTGACGGATACGAACATCGGCATATCGCTGCCAGTCAGGCCGAGCTAATCTCGCGAGGCTTTCTGGGAGGCACGCCGTTGACACGCAGCCTCAGTTCCTTGCCAGGCTTGAAGTGCGGCACATGCTTACCCGACAGGTAAACCGTCTCGCCCGTTTTCGGATTTCGGCCGGTACGCGGCGGACGGAAGTGCAGTGAGAAGCTCCCGAACCCGCGTATCTCGATTCGCTCGCCCGTTGCCAGCGACTTGCTCATCTGTTCCAACAGACTCTTGACGGCGAGCTCTACGTCTTTGTAAACGAGATGGCTCTGATTCTGCGCTATTCTGTCGATTAATTCTGACTTAGTCATCATATGCCGCCGGTACAGCATTCAATATCACTGATCCTGCCGAGACTGCCAGCTATATCGATTGAGGTCCCTCCATTGCCTACTTGCTCTTATCCCCTATCTGCTCTTTCAATATATCGCCAAGGGAAGTCGTCGCGGAGCCCGTGTGACTGTAATCCTGCAAGGCCTCCGCCTCTTCGGCGTACTCCTTGGCCTTGATCGACAAGGTGATGGTGCGATTCTTGCGATCTACGCCCACGAACTTGGCTTCGACCTCATCGCCTACGTTGAGCACAGTACGCACGTCCCCGAGGCGATCGCGGGCAAGTTCCGAGGCGCGTAGAGTACCCTCGACCCCATCGCCCAGGTTGATCACCGCGGCCTTGGCGTCGACCTCCTTGACCACGCCCTTAACGATGCTGCCCTTAGGATTTTCAGCCACGAAGCTGGAGAATGGATCCTTGTCGAGTTGTTTGATGCCGAGCGATATCCGCTCTCGCGCGGAGTCGACGGACAGCACGACCGCCTCGACCTCCTCACCTTTCCTGTAGTTGCGCACGGCTTCTTCGCCCGGGACGTTCCAAGAGATATCCGAGAGATGCACAAGCCCGTCGATGCCGCCGCTCAGGCCGATGAAAATTCCGAAGTCGGTGATCGATTTAATGACGCCCTTGACTTTGTCGCCCTTGTTATGCGCCGCGGCGAAATCATCCCACGGGTTCGGCTTACACTGCTTCATGCCCAATGAAATGCGCCGGCGTTCCTCATCGATGTCCAGGATCATAACCTCGACTTCGTCTCCGAGAGAGACCACTTTGGAGGGATTGACGTTCTTATTGGTCCAATCCATTTCCGAGACATGCACTAGCCCCTCCACACCGTCTTCGATCTCCACGAAACAGCCGTAGTCGGCGATATTGGTGACCTTGCCGAACAAGCGCATGCCTTCCGGATAGCGGCGTGAAATGTCGACCCAGGGGTCCTCGCCCAATTGCTTGAGACCCAGCGACACCCGGGTGCGCTCGCGATCGAACTTGAGCACTTTGACTTCGATTTCATCGCCGATGGAGACCACCTCTGAAGGATGCTTGACACGCTTCCAGGCCATATCCGTGATGTGCAGCAGTCCATCCAAGCCACCCAAGTCAAGAAATGCGCCGTAATCCGTCAGATTCTTGACGATGCCTTTGACGACATGTCCCTCTTGCAGGTTCTCTAGCAGGGCTTCGCGCTCCGCGCTGTATTCGGATTCCACGACCGCCCGGCGAGACACCACTACATTGTTGCGCCGCTGATCCAGCTTAATAACCTTGAATTCCAGGTCCTTGCCCTCCAGATAGGTTGTGTCTCGCACCGGCCGCACATCGACCAGTGAACCAGGCAGAAAGGCCCGGATATCGCCGAGTTCAACCGTGAACCCACCCTTCACCTTGCCGGTGATGCTGCCAATGACCGACTCGCCCGCCTCAAACGCTTGCTCCAGTGCCGCCCAGGCCCTCGCACGCCTGGCCTTTTCGCGCGATAGCCGGGTTTCGCCGAAACCATCTTCCACCGCATCCAGCGCCACCTCCACGACGTCGCCGACGTGAACGTTCAGCTCACCTCGCTCGGTGCGAAATTGGTCGATGGGAATGACGCCTTCCGATTTCAGGCCTGCGTTAACAATGACGGCGTCGTTGCGGATGTCGATGACGGTACCATTGATGATGGTGCCCGGCTGCATCTGAATATTATGTAGACTTTCTTCGAATAGTTGCGCGAAACTTTCACTCATAGGTTGGCTGGACTCAGGTAACTTAAGGGTTAGACCCCCAATGATCAGTTAAACATCGTCAGCGAGGCGCAATACTCTCGCCAACACCTCATCTATGCCTAGGCCCGTGGAATCGATGATTACCGCATCTTCCGAGGGTCTCAAAGGCGCGACGGAGCGCGCGGCGTCCCGCTCATCGCGCCCGGCGAGTTCGTTGAGAAGGTCGTTGAGGTTAGCACCAATTCCTTGATCCAACAACTGCTTATACCGTCTCCGCGCGCGCTCTTTAAGACTCGCCGTCAGGAATATCTTAAGCCGTGCATCCGGAAACACCACGCTGCCCATATCGCGGCCCTCGGCGACGAGTCCAGGCGGTCGGCGAAAGCCCCGCTGGCGCGACAACAGCGCGGTGCGCACGGCCGGAATGGCCGCGAGGCGCGATGCCGCATCCCCGCAGGCCTCGGCTCGCAGCGTATCGGTCACCTCTTGCCCAGCCAGCAGAATGTGTGCTCGGTCATGCACATCGGTGGTGAACCTCACATCAAGCCAGCCCGCCAAATCGGACAGGCCTACAACATCATCAAGCGCCACGCGTTGCCGGCTGGCCGCCAACGCCAAGGCGCGGTAAAGGGCGCCGCTTTCCAACCAAGCATAACCCAGGCGTCGGGCCAGCAGGCGGCTGATCGTGCCCTTGCCAGCGCCCCCGGGGCCATCGATGGTAATGACCGGAACGCAGGACACAGGACTCAGGACTTGGGGCTCGGCCATGCACTCAGGATACCGAGATCTGCAGACCGGCTGCCGCAGCGAGCTCACTGAAACCGGGAAATGAGGTTGTGACGTTATCGCAGTCGTGAACAACAATGTCGCCGCGAGCCGCCAATCCCGCTATGGAAAACGCCATGGCAATGCGATGATCGCCGCGACAATCCACATTGGCACCCTGTAGTTGGCCGCCGTGGACGATCATGCCGTCGGGCATAGACTGGACATTAATGTTGCAAGCCTGCAGGCCGGCGGTCATGACCTCAATGCGGTCGCTCTCCTTGACACGCAATTCCTCGGCACCCGTAAGCACCGTCTCGCCTTGTGCACAGGCGGCCGCGATGAGAATAGCCGGAAACTCATCGATTGCCGACGGCACCAGCGCAGCGGGGATATCGATGCCTCGCAGCGGCGCATGCGTGACGCGTAGATCTGCGACTGGTTCCCCGTCTCCCATAGGCTGGTTTAACAGTTCGATTTTAGCGCCCATGCGGCGCAGGATCTCGATCACGCCAATGCGGGTGGGATTGATGCCCACATGCTCCAAGATGAGCTCGGAGCCTGGCGCGATAGTGGCCCCGACCATGAAAAATGCGGCGGATGAAATGTCAGCAGGCACTTCGATCGTCGCCGCACGCAGATGTCCGCCGCCTTGCAGGCGAGCCTCGCCCTTACGCCATTCGATCGGGTAGCCGAACTTGGCAAGCATGCGCTCTGTATGATCCCTCGTGGGCGCCGGTTCGATGACGCAAGTGTTGCCGGCCGCGTACAGGCCCGCAAGTAACACGCACGATTTCACTTGGGCACTGGCCACTGGCATGCGATATTCGACACCACGAAGTTTGCGCCCGCCTTCTATCCTCAATGGTGGCGTGCCATGCTCGCTGATCTGAATCGATGCACCCATACGCGCCAATGGTTCGGCAATGCGCCGCATGGGCCTGCGCGTCAGTGATGCGTCGCCGGTGAGCGTCGCATCGAATCGCTGCCCGCATAGCAGGCCGGCTAGGAGACGCATCGACGTGCCGGAGTTGCCCAGGTCCAAAGCGGACCGCGGAGCCTGCAGTCCCTGCAAACCGACTCCATTAACATGTACATCCCCGCCTTCCCCATCGCTGATATCAACACCCATCGCCTTGAACGCCTGGGCCGTCGCCAGGCAATCCTGTGCACGCAGGAAGCCCTTGATAGTGGTTTTACCCTCGGCGATCGCGCCCAACATGATCGCGCGATGTGAAATGGATTTGTCACCGGGTACGCGCACGCACCCGGTCAGGCGGCTGCCGGGCCGCACCCGAAATCGGGTTTGCGCGCGATGATTCACGATTGCCTGGTAGATCAGGCCACGAACCGGTCGCGGGCTTTCTTCGCCCGCCTGAAGATTTCCAACAGTTGCTCTCCGTCGCGTCTTACGACTGCATCTTCGATCGACTCAAGATCGGTCCGGTAGCGCGCCATCATCGTCAATAGGGCTTCGGCATTGGCCAAGCAGATGTCGCGCCACATCACCGGATCGCTGGAGGCGATGCGGGTGAAATCTCGAAAACCCCCGGCCGCAAAACGGAATATCTCATGGCGATCACCCAGACGCGACAGGCTATCCACCAACGCGAACGCCAGCATGTGCGGCAGATGACTGGTGGCGGCCAGCACCCGGTCGTGGTGCGCGACTTCCATTTCCTCGACCACGGCGCCGGTCTGTTCCCACATCGTTCTAACGGTTTGCAAGGCCTTGGAATCGGTCTGGGCCTGCGGCGTGAGTATCACCCGGCGCCCTCTAAAGAGGCCTGGGAAGGCGGCCTCGACTCCACTGCGCTCCGTCCCCGCAATTGGGTGTCCGGGCACGAAACGCGCCGGCAGCGCACCGAAGACTGCCTGCACAGCGTCGATGACGGCCTGCTTGGCGCTGCCCACGTCGGTCAGCACAGCATCCCCGTCCAATTTGTCCCTTACCGCGGCGCACACTGGCTGCATGGCGCCGAGCGGCACCGCCAGCACTACTAAGTCCGCTCCCAACACCGCGCGGGCGAGATCAGTGGTGTGGCGGTCAATGACGTCGAGTTCGACGGCTCTACGCAGATGAGCTTCGTCCCGCCCGGCACCGATGATCTCCTCGACGGCCCCGGCGCGGCGCAGTGCCAGGGCCAGCGAGCCGCCAATGAGTCCAGTCCCGATGACGCATAGGCGCCGGATCATAAACCCAGCACTTTGTCCAGTGCGTTCAGAACAACACGGTTCTGATCCTCCCGGCCGACGGTGATGCGCAGGTACTCGGGCAACTCGTAGCTCGCGACCGGCCGCACGATCACCGCCTCGCGCAGCAAGGCCTGATAGATGGGCAAAGCGGACCGGCCGACGTTCACGCAGATGAAATTAGCCACTGAAGGTATGAAGCTAAGGCCTCGCGACTCAAAGGCCCGGCCCAACTGCGCTAGCCCACGCGCGTTCATCTCTCGGCTGCGCTCGACGTGCTCGCGATCTTCCAGCGCCGCCAATGCCGCAGCCTGCGCGAGGCTACTCACATTGAAGGGCTGGCGCACGCGGTTGAGCAGCTCCGCGACCTCCGGATGGGAGAGGCCATAGCCGATGCGTACGCCCGCTAGCCCGTAAATCTTGGAGAAGGTACGCGTGACGATAAGGTTCGGGAACCGATCGAGCCACTGGGCCGCATTGGGGTAATTCGCAGCCTGGACATACTCGAAGTACGCCTCATCGACAACCACGAGGGTCTGCACTGGCAAGGCCTCAATGAAGCCGTACAAGGCGTCGCTGTCGATCCAAGTGCCGGTCGGATTGTTCGGATTCGCAATGAAGACCACGCGGGTGTCCTCGCCGACCAGCGCGGCCAGCGCAGCCAGATCGTGCCCGTAGGGCATAGCATGATCGCGGGGATTGGCGGGAGCTATCCGTGCGCTGGCTCCCACCGCCTGCACGACAATGGGATATATCGCAAAGGCATGTCGCGAGAAGCCCGCCTCCAGGCCAGGCCTCAAGAAAGCGCGCGCGCCCTCGGACTGGGCGGCGCTTCCGGTGACCGCTACCGATGCACCCTCGACCGCGCCGACGGTGGCCGGTAC
>JAPSGG010000111.1 GCA_031177845.1 Chromatiales bacterium | reverse complement strand
CCTCGATGCAACCTATTGATGGCCAAGGCAGAGTGCATGCTGCGCGGAAGCGCAAATGTGAAACCGAGAGGGCCGCTTTGCACAGTCATACGTGGCAAAGAGGAAGATGCGCGGTAGCGCATACTCCCTCTTTAGAGCGGAAAAGTACCACGCACCGCGCGGCATGCTGAGACCATTTAACAATCCACACCGGCGCCAGCGGGACCCGAGAACTGCATTCTTGTTACCGGATGTTGTGGAGAAGTGTCCCACCAGTGTCCCATCGGAGGGATTCAGAGAAGAGCGAATGCGGGAATTTATAGACAAATCAGTGGAGCGGGTGATGGGAATCGAACCCACGTCATCAGCTTGGGAAGCTGAGGTTCTACCATTGAACTACACCCGCTATGCCGCCATTGTAGGACCAGATGGGGCGTCATCATAGCCCTGCAACGTGTACCTTTTAGGTAAACTTAAACGATGTCCGAATCAAGCGCCACCAGAGAGATGAACATTCTGCTCAACGGGGAGCCCAAACCAGTACCGGCCGATATCACCGCCGCGGGTCTTATCCAGATGCTGGAGCTGGAGGGCAAGCGGCTGGCGGTGGAGATCAACGAGGAGATCGTCCCGCGCAGCCACTACGCCGCACGTCGGCTCCAGCCGGGCGACCGTGTTGAGATCGTGCATGCGATTGGAGGCGGGTGAGCCGGACTAAAGAATTGACACTTAACGTGTCATTGCCCGGCGAATGCCCGGCCCGGAAGCTCGGGCTGGGGGGCTCAGCCCGGGCACCATGTTGCGCTAGGGATGGCTAGTCTCATGCCAACTGACATCGCCGGAACTGAACTAGGTGGATATGCACAATATTGCTGAGTCGATTCATGGCGATACACTGATGGTCGCCGGGCGGAATTATCGCTCGCGTCTGATGATCGGCACCGGCAAGTACAAGGACCTGGAGCAGACTCGGGCGGCAGTCGAGGCCAGTGGTGCGGAGATGGTTACTGTGGCGATCCGCCGTACGAACATCGGCCAGAGTCCTGATGAGCCCAATCTGCTGGACGTGATACCGCCGGATCGATATACGATCCTGCCGAACACCGCCGGCTGCTTCAATGCCAAAGATGCGGTGCGCACCTGCCGTCTGGCGCGGGAACTGCTGAACGGCCACGATCTGGTCAAGCTGGAGGTGCTCGGCGACGAAAAGACGCTGTACCCGGATGTCACAGAAACGCTCAAGGCCACCGAGACCCTGCTGAAGGACGGCTTCAAGATCATGGTTTACACCAATGATGATCCCGTTACCGCGCGGCGTCTGGAGGAGATGGGCTGCGTCGCCGTCATGCCGCTGGCAGCGCCTATAGGGTCGGGCTTAGGGATCCGCAATCCGTACAACATCCTCACCATCGTCGAGAATGCGGGCGTGCCGATCATCGTCGATGCCGGCGTGGGCACCGCTTCGGATGCGGCTATGGCTATGGAGCTGGGTTGCGACGGCGTGTTGATGAATACGGCGATTGCCGCTGCCCGTGATCCGGTGCTAATGGCATCCGCGATGAAAAAAGCGGTGGCCGCCGGGCGCGAGGCATTTCTTGCGGGCCGTATGCCGCGCAAACGCTATGCTTCGGCTTCATCGCCGATCGACGAAACGTTCTTTTAAGTTTAACCGCAGAGAGCGCAGAGATTGATAAGCCATCTTTAATATTCCTGCGCACGCTCTGCGATCGGCGGTTAACACGTGACCGAGGTTAAGAATCTACGGCGGATCCGCAGCTACGTGCGGCGGGAGGGGCGCATCACATCGGCACAGCGCGATGCGCTGGAGCGTTTATGGCCCCGCTTCGGACTGGACCTAACTTCCGAACCGCTTGATTTCCAACGGATCTTCGGCCGCACCGCGCCGGTCACGCTGGAGATCGGCTTCGGCAACGGTGAGGCACTGGCGACACTCGCTCAAAACTCGACCGAGCGTGACTTCATCGGCATTGAAGTGCATCGGCCAGGCGTCGGCCACCTCTTGCGCCTACTCGAAGGCAGGGGCTTGAAGAACGTGCGCGTGATCTCGGAAGACGCCGCGATCGTCCTGCGCGACTATATTCCGGCCGCCTCGCTGTCTGAGGTGTTGCTGTGGTTCCCCGATCCGTGGCCAAAGAAGAGGCATCACAAGCGCCGGCTCGTGCAGCCGGAGTTCGTTCGTTTGCTGCATGAGCGGCTGACGGCGGGGGCCCGATTGCATATGGCGACCGACTGGGAAGATTACGCCTTGCACATGCTTGCGACCGTCGAGGCCGACGGTGGCTTCCTTAACACGTCTGGCGGTGCACACCTTTCACCGCGCCCGGCCAGCCGACCCCCGACCAAATTCGAGGAGCGTGGTGAGCAGCTGGGGCACCGAGTCTTTGATTTGATCTATCGGCGCATTTAGGAAAGTTCTGACTGACCCGTCATTCCAAGGAATGACGCGATAAGGAATCCATTCCTTCAAAGGCACCAGCCCGTACGGCCTGCGTCACCCGGTGTACCCTTCCCCGTTTAAGATTGATAGTTTGGATGGTGCCTTCCTGACGACGCTGGGTTCCCGCCTGCGCGGGAACGATGGTCTCCGCCTTGAGGGCCCGTACTAGGCGGATTTCGGTCGGGTTACGGCCTCAGAAGCCATCGACCTCTGCGCGCATTCCGCGCATTCTTTGAATACGCGCCGCGTACAGCGCGCGCAGATCTCCGGATCCAAAATCTTGTATATCTCTGATATGGCCTCATGCTTGGAGATGTAGATTCGGTGCAAGCGCTTCAAGGCACCGCTGCGCTCAAGCGTGGCACGCGCGAGCATTTTCAAGCCGACTAGCGATAGGCTGCCACCCTTGGCCCGGCGCCGGTCGGCTTCCCGCGCGAGTAGATCGCAGCCCGACATATCCACGAAGTTGATGCCGCTGCAGACCAATAACAGATGCTTCTGCTCCGGCGACTGGGCAGCCAGCGCGCGCAGCTTGGTATCCAAATAATCCGTCGCACCGAAGAATAGTGAGCCGTCGATGCGTATGATCTTGAGCTGCGGGCATTCCGATAATGGCTTGCGCTCGATATTGACCAGCCGACGCCGCTCATCGTCGGAGTCCGGCGCTAATGTGACGATATTAGGCCGGCTTGTACGGTTGAGATACAGCACCAGCGATAGCAGCACGCCGGCGTAGATCGCAAGTTCCAGGTCCAGGAGCAGGGTAGAGAAAAAGGTGGTCAGCAGGACCGCCGTCTCAGTCTTCGACGTGCGCAGTATCCGATAGATATGGCGGAAATCGATCAGATTCCAGGCCACCAGCATCAGTATTCCTGCCAGCGCCGGAATGGGCAGCCAGGCAGCCAGTGGCGTGGCGAACACCAGAAACAGAATGAGAATGACGGCCGAGGTGACGGCGGCGACGGGCGTCCTCGCGCCGGCCGCGTAGTTGACGCCCGTGCGCGTAAACGAGCCCGATGCCGGATAGCAGGAAAAGAAGCTTCCCACGAGGTTCGAAAGCCCTTGGCCGATAAATTCGCGGTTGCCGTCGATAAGCTGGCCCGAGCGAGCGGCGATGGCGCGCGCGATCGACGTGGCCTCGACCAATCCCAGCAGAGCAATTGCCAGCGCGCTCGGCGCTAGCTGCCGAAATGTGGCCAGGTTAACGTCGGGCGGCGAGAAGGGGGGCAGATGGCTGGGTATAGCCCCAACCAGAGGCACGCCATGTGCAGGACCGTTGAGCGCTAGTGATACCAACGTGCCTGCCACCATTGCGATCAACATGCCAGGTAGCCGCGGCCGCCAGCGCCGAACAGCGAGCGCTATCATCATCGTTACAAGCGCGACGCTCACCGCGTAGAAGTTAGTCTCGTTGAGTCCTCGATACCACGCCAGCCACTTGTAAGCGAAAGAGCCCGCAGCCGGCACGGGCAAGTCGAACGCGTGCTGCAATTGACTGGTGACGATCAGGATGGCCGCCCCGGCGGTAAACCCAGCCATCACCGTGTGCGAGACGAACTTGACCAGCGCGCCTAGCCTTGCAATGCCCAATATGAGCTGGATTGCGCCGGTCAGTAGGGCTGTCGAAATCGCGAGCTCGATGAACCTGTCCGAGCCAACCGGCGCCAGTGCCGCAATGGATGAGAACACGACGATGGAGATCGCGGTCGTGGGCCCCGAGATCAGGTGCCAAGACGAACCGAACAGGGCGGCCACGATCGCGGGCACAATGGCGGTATAGAGTCCAACCGCCGGTGGTAATCCAGCCAGCATGGCGAAGGCCACCCCCTGTGGCAGCACGATCACCGCGCCAGTCAGCCCCGCCCATAGATCGGCGCGTAGGGTGACACGATTGAGCGGCGGCCAATCGCTTAGAAGGGGTATTCGGCGCTGCCAGGAATAGACGCTCACGCGCGCAGTGTGCCATCGACTAGACTGCGCAGGCCAACCATCTTCGGCGCGTGTATCGGATCTTCGCGTTTGCCCATGTTAGTCATGCAGGACGCAGCATTTTGGCAATGAGATGGCTTTGGTGCATGCTAGTACGTCTACCTAGCTAGTACGTCTACCTATAAGAACACGCGCGCACCGCCGATGTAGGAGGTCTGGCATGTCCAAAAAGCATCCCATCGTGGCCGTCACCGGCTCCTCCGGAGCGGGCACTTCGACCGTCAAAGGCGCCTTCGAGCATATCTTCCTGCGCGAGGGCATCAATCCGGTGGTGATCGAGGGTGACAGCTTTCATCGTTACACGCGGGTGGAGATGGCGGAGGCCATCAGAAGAGCTGAGAAAGAAGGCCGCAGTCTTAGCCACTTCGGCGCCGAGGCCAACCTGTTCGACAAGCTGGAAGAACTGTTCAGATCCTATGGGAAAAACGGTACAGGCAAGAAGCGACTGTACCTGCACACGCCGGAAGAGGCTGCGCCCTACGAGGGGTTGCAACCTGGCGAGTTCACGCCGTGGGAGGACATTCGACCCAACACGGACCTGCTGTTCTATGAAGGTCTGCATGGCGGCCTAAGAACTGACAAAATCGACATCGCAAGCCATGTGGATGTGCTGGTCGGCGTGGTGCCGATCGTCAATCTGGAGTGGATACAGAAGATCCACCGCGACAACGCAGTGCGCGGTTACACCACGGAAGCCGTGGTCGATACCATCATGCGCCGCATGCGCGATTACGTGCAGTACATCACGCCGCAGTTCTCGCTCACCGACATCAACTTTCAGCGTGTCCCGACGGTCGACACGTCCAACCCGTTCATCGCGCGCGAGATCCCGACGGCCGATGAGAGTTTCGTCATCATCCGGTTTCGAGATCCTAGGAGGTTCAACGTCGACTTTCCCTATCTGCTCAACATGCTCAAGGATTCTTTTATGTCGCGGCGCAACACGATCGTGGTGCCTGGCGGCAAGATGGGATTCGCGATGGAGGTCATCCTCACGCCGATCATTAACGACCTATTGGCAAACCGCGGCAACTGAACCACCCTCACTAATAGAGCCAGGATTCCCTTTATATCGGCTGAAATCCAGTTAAAATCCCCGCTCGGCTGCAAGCCTGCGGTCCCGCTGTTCGCTTTGCAAAGGGGATCGACCGATGCGCCGCAGCGGGCGGGGGAGTTCTCGCCATGCCGCGATGGTTACTTCGCGGCGACGGTCCTGAAGAATTGGACAGTGCAGCGGTGACGAATGCTGTGCTCGGGATTCCTCAATCCTCGAGCACTCCGACACAAGGGACGCCAGCCAGTAGCGCATCTCGCCGCGGATGCGCACACAGTTCGGCCGTGCAATCCTTGCCTGCATACCGTTGCCAGTCATCATCGCGATCCCACGGCTCGCGATCGGTTACGTCGTAAATCCGACCTTTATATGCGATCAGAACCGGCAGCCCGTCGGTGGCGCCATCATAGCGAGAAAGTCGACCAGCAGGTGCTCGCCGGCTTCGGCGTCGTCGGGCACCCGGACCCGCAGTCCGATGGTCGCCTGCCGGCCGCGTCCGATGAGCACCGGG